>QHRJ01000227.1 GCA_003220075.1 Verrucomicrobiota bacterium | reverse complement strand
TTACAATTTCGTCAACGAATGATTCGCATTCTGGTTTCCGGCCTGTTCCTCCTTCTTGCCGCAACTGCGCCAACTCGAGCGATGAATGAACTATTGCCGCCATTTGGTTTTCGCTGGGGCGATCCGCCGCGGCGGGTCGAAGCCGTCCTCAGCGGGGCGAAGGCGCATATCGTCGACCGGAAACAGGATGGAAGCCGGTCGATTTGGACAGTGGAAGGTTTGGTTCATCCCGGATTGCAACGAACTCTTTTCACCTTCAAGAACGACAAGCTGATCGAGGTAGAACTGCAGTACGAGTACCCGGACTGGTCAATCGAGCGTTACAATGAGCAGATGGGAACGGTGCGGCGCTATTTCGACGGCAAGTATGGGGTTGGCAAATTAGTTTCGCGCTCGCGCGACACCGATACGGACATTGTCCAGACCCTGGTTGGTTACCAGTGGATGGTGGGCACGACCATGCTCGAGCTCTTTTATTTTTCAGCGGAAAAACCGCCGCACACTTTCCGCACCATCACGGTTGATTACAAAGCACTATAACTTTACTCCTAATCCTATTTGTAATCTTATTCTTAATCGAGAATAGAAACGCGATACTATAAGTGGTTGCAAAAGTGGGAAACCTCACCTCAATCCTCTCCCATGCCCACTCCTTGCCCTCACTGGCGCTTCGCGTCCGTCTCTCCCAGCGGGAGAGAGAGGTGGTTCCTTCTCCTGGGGGGAGAAGGTTAGGATGAGGGCATTTTACAGGGATCTGCCTTGCCAATTTCACTTTTGAAACCGCCTGTAAATTCCGGATGCTCGGTCGCTAAGGCGACATGCCGGAAAATGCAGAATCGAGAATTCAGGATTTAGCACTAGCCGCAACTCCAGTTTGCGTATTCGCGCTCTCTCGACATATTCCTCGCTTCCGAAAGATGAACATTCTCATCAACGTTCTGCTCGCTATCGACATGCTGGTTGCAGTGCTGATGACACTGGTCATTCTGATGCAGCGGCCGAAAAGCGAGGGTCTTGGCGCGGCCTTTGGTGGAGGGGTCACAGAGAATATTTTCGGTGCGCAAACAACCAACGTACTGACGAAATTCACCGGCTGGCTGGCCGGGATTTTTTTCGTTCTGACCTTTGTTCTGGGAATTCTTTACGCACAACGCAGTTCCAGCGACAGTAGTTTGCGCCGTGAACTGATGGCAATGCCGACCGCGGCCCCAGCTGCGTCGCCAGCGCCGGCCACCGGTTCGCCTGGCAACACGCCGGCAGCGGACGCAGGTGCGAATGTTTCTCCTTCTGCAACGGCAAAACCTTCCGATTTCGGAACTGGTGTCACGCCACAACAAAGCGCCGCTCGTTCTCCCGCGGCGACGGCGAGCGCGACACCGCAAAAATCGCCGTAGAAAAGCCCCTGACTCCAGCAACGGGCAAGATGCCCGGTTCCCCCACAGCCAGGATTTGGCTGTGCTACAGTTGAAGCCGCAAGCTCTCGCCACTCGCTGTGATTATCGCTGCCAGTGACGGCGGGAACTACAGCGGGGTAGATGAAAGCGGCGATAGGCGCGACCTGTTTATAGACTTGGGTCAATAAATCAATCCAAGCTCCATAGGAGCGACACGGAGACAACCTACCTTTTCATGCTCCTGCTAACGGAGCTGGGCGATTTGGGAGATGGGTGTCCTATATATATACATGTCGCGCCCGACGGCGCTGTCGCCATTCAGGGTCAGCTTTTCAACAGAGGTAGGAAGCTGCGCCGCCAAGTTCACGCAATTGTTACAAGACCGTCATTGGTTCGTAACAATCGCTTCTTAGCTTCGGCCCGTTCGTGTGAACCGGCGGGCAAGAAAAGTTCATCGGTCTCGCGCCAGTGCGCGTCACGAACACTGACTCAACCCAAGGAGAACCGATGTTTAAACGATTCATGTATATATTGGCGGCCGCTTCTTTCATTTTCGGCGGCATGGCGGCCAGGGCACAGGATGCCGGAGCGTTGCTCGATTTGCTCGTCCGCAAGAAGATCATTACCGACCAGGAAGCGGAAGAAGTTCGCGCCGAGCTGACGAAAGAGACGGCAGCGACTTCGGCGGGCAAATTGAAATTGTCCGTCCCAATTACCGAGCTGGAACTCTATGGCGACATGCGCGTTCGTTATGAATATCGCGGCGGTCGAACGGCCGGAAATACACCGGTCGGAGAGCCGGGCGCAGGCGTAGCTGGCTTGAACGACTGGCAGGAACGCGAGCGCGAACGTTATCGCCTGCGGATCGGCCTGCGCGGAACACTGGCGGACGATTGGTTTTTTGGCATTCGCTTAGAGACCAGCAACAAGCGCAATTCAACCAACGTCACCTTTGGGAACGATGGCACCAGCGGAACTCCAGCGGTGCCGAACGGCCCGTTCGCCAAGGATGATGACGGGCTCTTCATAGGGCAGGCCTACCTTGGCTACAAGGGCTTTCGCGATGTCACGCTTACCGGCGGCCGAATGCCGAACCCGATCGTAACGACCTTGATGGTATGGGATGCCGATATCAATCCGGAAGGGGCGGCTGAACAGTGGAAGCATTCCTTCACCTTTAGCTTTGGCGAAAGCGGTCTGGCTCAAGCGGAGCAATCCTATTCCAAGGACAATAAAGCTCTCGCCGTTTCCCGACCAGTGGCTGAACCCTGGAAACTCAAGATCGATGTCTTCGCGAATTTCGCGCAATTTGTTTACGACGATTCCAATCCCGAGAATCCTCTCGGTTCGCGATCTACCTCAGGCGGAAGGTTGAAACCCAACGCTGATGCCTGGCTGATGGCGTGGCAGGTCGGGGCCCGGTTCAATTTCCCCAAGAACCTCTACTTCCAGTTAGCTCCGGTTCTTTATAATTATACCGGAAATGGCGACACCTTTAACGGCCATTTCGTCGGCGGCAGCCCATTTGTAACGAATTCGGCTTCGCTGGACCTCAATCAAACCGGTATCAATAGTTTGCTTGTTCTCGAAATTCCGGCCGAGTTCGGCTTTAAGATCGGCGAACTACCGGTGCGAATTTTCAGCGACTTCGCCGTCAACTTCGAAGCGGACGCGCGCGCCACCGCTGCGGGATTCCCCGACAAAGGGGATCAGCGCTATGCCTACCTGATTGGTGCAGGCATTGGTCAGCTCAAAGCCAAGCACGACTGGCAACTACAGGCTTTCTGGATGCATAACGAACAATACTCACTCGATCCCAACCTCATTGATTCTGACTTCTTCGATAGTCGCGTAAACATGGAAGGGGTGGTGGTTCAGGCTGGCTACGCCTTAAGCGACGCGGTCATCTTTAACCTCTCCTATGGTTACGGCTGGCGCGTGGATGATGGGCTCGGGACCGGAGGCTTCCACGACATTGCCATCAATCCGCTCGATAAATATCAACTCTTTCAGGCAGACCTTAACGTGAAGTTCTAACCAGATTAACTAGTAGCTAAAATGAAACATATTTACTTAACTCTAATTACCATTCTCTCGCTGACGGGTTCCGCTTACGCGGACCGCCTCGTCATTAAAGGTTCCGATACCCTTGGGGCAAAACTGGTGCCGCAGCTGGCTGAACAATTTAAGGCGCAGCATCCTGGCACTACCTTCGACATCGCGGCGGAAGGTTCCACTACTGGAATCGCAGCGATCATAGACGGCACTGCGCAGATCGGAATGTCGAGCCGCCGCGCCAAGTCATCCGAAATCGGCGCCGCCTCTGCCAAGGGTATCAATATGAAGCCAACTATCGTCGCCTACGACGGTATCGCCGTGATCGTTAATGCTGGCAATCCGGTGAAGTCGCTCACCAAAAAGCAGGTGGAGCAAATTTTTACCGGCGAAGTGACGGATTGGAGTGCTGTTGACGGTTCGGGCGGCAAAATATCCATCTACACTCGTAATACCTCCTCGGGCACCTACTCAGACTTCAAGGAACTTGCGATGAAAAAGCGCGATTACGCTCCAGGATCGCAAAAAATGGCTGGTAACGAGCAGATCGCATCGGAAGTAGGGCGGAATCCTGCCGGCATCGGCTATGTCGGCATGGCCTATATCAAAGCCGGCGGCGTGAAAGTGGTCTCAATCGATGGCGCGACCCCGTCAATTCAGAGCGTGCAAAACCACTCATACCCCTATTGGCGGCCGACCTTTTACTATACTAACGGCGAACCAGGTGGCATCGCGAAGACATTCCTTGATTTTACTTTGAGCTTGGTCGGGCAGAAAATCGTCAATCAGGTTGGCTTTGTTCCAATCAAGTAATCGAGAGACATATGAAAACGTTATTAGGTACTGTCTTAGCAGCTGTCGCCAGTCTAACCATTGGCCGGGCGGATACAATCGTAATTAAGGGCTCGGATACCTTGGGGGCCAAGCTCGTTCCGCAGTTGGCGGAGCAGTTTAAGTCCCAGCATCCCGGGACGACCTTTGATATCGCAGCCGAAGGATCGGCCACCGGTTTTGCTGCGTTAATTGATAAGACCGCGGCGATTGGAATGGCGAGCCGACCAGCCAAGCCGGAAGAGATCGCTAATGGCAAAGCCAAAGGCGTCGAGCTGAAGGAAACTATTGTCGCTTATGATGGAATCGCGGTCATCGTCAATACCGGCAATTCGATCAAAGGTCTTACCAAGAAGCAGGTGCAACAAATCTTTACCGGCGAAATCACCGATTGGAGCGCCGTCGGCGGCAGCGGTGGAAAGATTTCCGTTTATACCCGGAATACCTCATCGGGCACTTACGCGGAGTTTAAAGAACTGGCGATGAAGAAGCGCGACTACGCGCAGGATTCGCAAAAGCTCGCCGGTAACGAGCAAATTGCGCAGGAAGTCGGCAAGAATCCAAATGGAGTGGGCTACGTCGGCCTGGCTTATACCAAAGCCAGCGGAATCAAGGTAGTGCCAATCGACGGAGCCACCCCTTCGAAAGAAAGTGTCCTGGCAAAAAGCTATCCCTACGCTCGGCCTACCTTTTTCTATACTAATGGCAACCCAACCGGAGTGGTTAAGGATTTTATCGATTTCACCGTCGCCCCCGATGGGCAGAAAATAGTCGAGCAAGTCGGATTTGTCCCTATCAAGTAACGGCCGCAGCAGGCTAGGTAATCAAAGAGCGCACCGGGTCTGATTCTCAGCGCGCTTTTTCGTTGAGCGACGACAAGTCGGACCGGCTGAGTTCTTATGCGAACACGCAACGGGTGATAGACCAGGCCGCACACCCCACTGCTAAGAATAACCGGGGAATCGGCGAGGACTTTTTCAGCTGAAGCCGATCAGGAATTTGTAGCCCAGACCGACAATACCGGCACCAATGATCACGGGGATGATGCCCCATTTCCATCGCCACATGCCCAGGAAAGCGATCACCCCTACCACCGCAGCGAACCAGTTGAACGGCTCGTTCTTGGGCAGCACGATATGCATGCCAAACCAGACGGCGAGGTTCATCACGACACCGACAACGGCAGCGGTGATCGCGGAGAGTGCGGTCGTTAGATACGCGTTACCTCGCAACCGTTCGCTGTATGGGCCGCCCAGAAAGACATATAGAAAGCAAGGCACGAATGTCGTCCATGTGCTGATGACCGCGCCAAGTGTTGCAGACACAAGCGGCGGCAAACCGTCGGGCACGTTCCAACCGCCCATAAATCCCACGAACTGCAGCACCATGATTAGTGGGCCGGGTTTGGTTTCGGCGAGGCCGAGGCCGTCCAACATCTGCCCGGGGTGCAACCAGTGAAAGTGTTCCACCGCGTTTTGCGCCACGTATTGCAAGACCGCGTAAGCGCCGCCAAGAGTCACAACCGCCGCCTTGCTGAAAAATAAGCCTTCGCGGAAAAGCGTATCGTTCCATCCGCGCCATAGCCCCGCAAGCAGAACCGGCGCCCACCATAATGTAAGCCAAATTGCGCAAATTTTGATGGCGCCGGTGAGCGACGGTTTGGTGTGAGCGGGCGACTCTATATCGTCGCTAAGCACGATCTCTTCGTCCTTCTTTCCAGATTTGTTCTGACCAAGCACCAAGAACTTATCTTTCCAGAACTTGCCGCCGAGCAAACCGATCAAGCCAGCCGTCAACACAACAAATGGAAACGGAACTTTGAGGAAAAAAATCGCTGCGAATGCTAAAACAGCGAGAGCCCACATGACTTCGTTTTTGAGAGCCTTCGAGCCGATGCGGATCACGGCTTCGGCGACAATGGCCATGACGGCGGCTTTCACTCCAAAAAAGATCGCCGCAACCCAAGATATCTTGCCGTAAACCGCATAACCCCAGGTCAGACCCCAAAGAAAAATGGCCGAGGGTAAAACAAACAGAGTTCCCGCAATAACGCCGCCGCGCATCTTGTGCAGCAACCAACCGATGTAGATGGCAAGCTGATGCGCCTCCGGTCCCGGCAGGAGCATGCAAAAGTTCAGTGCATGCAAGAATCTTGACTCACTGATCCATTTCCTTCGCTCTACGAGTTCGCCATGAAGCAACGCAATCTGCGCCGTCGGTCCCCCGAAACTAATGAAACCAAACTTCAGCCAGAATCGACACGCTTGCGCGAAACTCGGATGACGAACCGAAACAGAATTTGCTGTTGAAATCGTGCTCATCGCCGCTCTTAGGCAAGGTAACGAACACGGCGCATCGCGCGCTCCTGAAGTTTTCTTCAGAATCTGCATCCTTGGCGGGATGCAGCCGCAATTTTACTGTGTCGAAAGTGAGGGTCTTACTGATAGAGGATGATGCCAAGACTGCTCGGGCGCTCGCGAGCGGCCTGAGGGGCGAAGGCTTCGAACCTGCGACGGCGAAGACCGGCGAAGAGGGCTTTTTTTTACTTAGCCGCGAGAGTTTCGATGTGGTGATACTCGATTGGATGCTGCCGGGCCGTGATGGCGTCGAGGTGCTAAGGACGCTTCGCGTTGGCGGTTCCAAAACGCCCGTGCTGTTGCTCACTGCTCGCGATGCGGTCGAGGATCGCGTGCTCGGTCTAAACGCCGGAGCGGACGATTATCTTGTAAAACCCTTTGCCTTCGCTGAGCTACTCGCGCGGGTTCGCGCACTCCTGCGACGGGTCGATTCCGGAAACGCGCTTCGGCAGCAGATTGGCGATCTCACATTTAATATGCAAACCCGTCGTGTCGCGCGTGGGGCTCGGGAAATTGCCCTAACACCGCGCGAATTCGATCTGCTCACATTTCTTGCGCAGCATCATGACCAAACGGTGACGCGGCAAATGATTGCACGCGAAGTCTGGCGCGAGCCGAACCGAGCTACCCCGCTCGACAATGTGATCGATGTGCACCTTGCGCATTTGCGTCGCAAGCTGGACGATGGCGAGGCCGTAAAGCTTATTCAGACCGTGCGTGGCGTTGGCTTTGTTTTACGCGCGGAGGCGAACCCGTGAAAGGCTGGTGGCTACGGCGTTCGGTTCGCTTACGTCTTGCATTGTGGTACGCCGCCGCGACCGCATTGGTCCTGATCGCGTTCGCCTGGTTTGTGTATGAGGTAATCGAGCATCGGCTGGCAGGCGAGATCGATCGGCAGTTACGCATCGACTTTGATCTGGTTGAGCCCCAGCTCAGCGTTGACAATGAAGGACGCGTGGATTGGACGCTGCGCGGATCTCATGGCGATGAAGGATTCGCCCGCATGTCGGCTTGGTTTGAAGTCTGGTCGGAAAACAAAGAGTTGCTTCTGCGCCATTGGCCCGTTCCGGAAGCGAACATCAAAGATGTGCTGCCACCACCGCAAACATCCACGCTGCGCTTTGCGACCATCGAGCTTGAACGCGGATTGTTCCTGCGCGTGA
Source organism: Verrucomicrobiota bacterium (assembly GCA_003220075.1). Taxonomy (GTDB): domain Bacteria; phylum Verrucomicrobiota; class Verrucomicrobiia; order Chthoniobacterales; family UBA10450; genus AV69. Next base: position 6,604 of record QHRJ01000227.1, on the reverse strand, counting down.
TGGAACGACCCGGACGAGTGCAAGGCCGAAGCGTCATCATTCGTGTTTTTCGCGACGAAACAGAAATGCGGCGCACGCTTCGCGAAATCGTCGAAGTGTCTGGGCTCGGTTTTCCGCTCGCTGGAGCGCTCGCGGCAATTGGCGGCTATCTCGTCGCCACGCGTTCGTTGGCCCCGCTCGATGCCATGGCGCGCCAGGCGCGCCGGATTACATCGGAATCGCTCTCGAAACGTTTGCCTAACCTCAACCCGAATGACGAACTCGGCCGTCTCGCCACAGTATTCAACGAGACACTTACTCGGCTCGAAGCATCGTTCGCCGAATTACAACGCTTTACGGCCGATGCCTCGCATGAGTTGCGTTCGCCGCTTACTGCGTTGCGCGCCGTTGGCGAAGTGGCACTTCGTGACGGCAACGATCCTGCAATGCTCCGCGAAACAATCGGGAGCATGCTTGAGGAAGCAGAACGTCTCACAGATTTGGTCGATGCCTTGCTGACGCTCGCTCGCATGGATGCCACAAAGGCAGACGCCACGCTCGAGAACGTGAACATTGCCGCGTTGCTCGAGGAAATCCGCGATCAACTTGAAGTGCTAGCTTCCGAAAAAGAGCAAACGCTTGTCGTTACAAGCGATCACTATGTCACGCTGCAGACAGATCGCACTTTGTTGCGGCTGGCGCTGGTGAACCTTGTTCATAACGCGATTCAGCATAGCCCTTCCAAGTCCAAAATCTCACTGGCAGCGGCGAGAAGTTCGAGCGGCATCGACATTTGGGTAAGCGATAGCGGGCCCGGCATTGCACCCGAGTATCACGAGAAAATCTTTGAGCCCTTTTTCCGGGTCGACAAAGCGCGATCGCGCTCCGCAGGTGGTGTCGGTCTGGGCCTTGCCATTGCCAAGCGAGCAGTCGAGCGGAACGGCGGCCGAATTAGTGTCGAGAGCGAATCGAATCGCGGAAGCGTATTCCGGATCGAACTTCCGTGGTCGAGTCAGCTTGCAGGCAATCGGGCGACAACCTGAAGAAAACTTCAGGATTTCTTAAGTGCCGCTGCAGCGGGACCACTTGTCTATTGAAACGTGAACCCGATTCGTTTGCTCTACTTCGCGCTCGCGACATCAAACTGTGTCCTTGCAGCGGAAAGTCGTGAGACGTTCGATCAATCAACTCAGTTGCCGCAGGGCTGGCAGACCGGTATCACCGGACAAGGCAGCGCGAAGTGGGAAGTAATTCCTGAGCAGTCCGCGCCGAGCAAACCAAACGTGTTACGCCAGTCCGGTGAAGCCACGTTCGCGTGGGCGGCAAAGATGGACGCCGCGATTAAGGACGGCTTTGTCGAAGTCAAGATCAACCCGATTGGTGGCCACGAAGACCAGGCTGGCGGGATCATCTGGCGGGCCAAGGACGCAAACAACTATTACATCGTTCGCGCCAACGCCCTGGAAGGCAACGTCGTGCTTTACAAAACAGTCGAGGGAAAACGTTCATCGCTTCAGGTAAAGGTCCGAATGTTTGGCTACGGTGTCGACGCTAAGGTCCCCTGCCGCAAGTGGAGCAAGCTACGCGTCGAACTTTCCGGGAAACTCTTCACCGTGTTCCTTAACGGCCAGAAGCTGTTCGAAATCGAGGACGAGACGTTTACGGATGCCGGCGGTGTCGGCGTTTGGACGAAGGCGGACAGCGTTACTCTTTTTGATGACTTCATTTTCGGAGGCAAGCAATGAACTTTAAAACCGAGAAAACTCTCACAATTTCGCTGCCGAATCCGCATTCGAGTGAATGCGGCTCTTCGCGCGAACACAAGAGCCGAGGCGTCCAGGCGCCTCTTAACTAACAGGAAGACAGAAAACCAATGAAACATATCGTTCCAGCAATAGCAGTCGCCGCGGTCCTGACGCTCGGCAGTTGGGCACCGCTTTCGGCAGAGGAAGAAAAAGAGGAAAGCATCAGCGCTTCCGACGTACCGGCAGCAGTCCAAAAGGCTGTTGAAGCCGACGCCAAAGGCGGAACAATCGTCCGCTGGGAAAAAGAAGGCAGTAACTACGAAGCCGTGATTGAAAAGAGCGGCAAACAAACAGGCATCGAAGTCAGCCCTGACGGCAAAGTAGTAAGCCGACACGACGAGACGAAAGAGCACAAAGAAAAAGGCGAGAAGGGAGAGAAATACTAACGCGAGAGATGGCGATCGCTGCTGGCGTCGCCGGCAGCGATACGCTCCCTCATAACACGATCATGAAACAAATTTCTATCACAGGATTGGTCTTGGTCAGCTTGGCTTACGCGTCTTTAGCAGCCGAGCTCAACACGGCGCGTATCGATGAGTTAACCGGGCTCAAAGGAAAGATGAACCAGAAAGAAGGCGTCTATAAAGTCACCTTCCCGCGCGGTGACGTGAAAGTTACGGTGACCGGATGGGAGATGCCGCCCTTCATGGGACTCGGCACGTGGGCAGCATTCCAAGGCAGCGATGACAAAGCAATGATGATGGGAGATACCGTTTTGTTTGAGGACGAAGTCAACGACGCGCTGTCCGCCGCACTCGATAATGGTCTTCAAGTGACGGCGCTGCATAACCATTTCCTTTTCGACCAGCCCAAAGTTTACTTCATGCACATCAGCGGTGAAGGCAATGTCGAGAAATTGGCCGCAGCCGTGAAGAAAGTTTATGACACGACCAAAGCCATTCGTGGTCCGAACGCGAAGCCAGGCGGCACGTTTAGCCAGCATGACATCGAGAAAGGCTTACCGCCTAACAAGAATTCGATTACCGCTGAGCCGCTGAACAAGATTTTCGGAATGAGCGGTGAAACAAACAGCGGAATGGTCAAATTCTCGATCGGTCATCCGGCGACAATGCATGGCGTCAAGATCGATAACGCCATGGGCGTAAACACCTGGATGGCCTTTGCCGGCAGCGACGACGACGCGATTGTCGACGGAGATTTTGCCGTCACTGAAGATGAACTCCAACCCGCGTTGAAAGCGATTCGCGTTGGCCGGATCAACATCGTTGCGATTCACTCACACATGACACACGAACAGCCTCGCATTTTGTTTTTCCACTACTGGGGCAGAGGTCCGGCCAAAAACCTAGCCGAAGCAATCGAAGGCGCCCTTGTGGCCTCGGGCTTGTCCGGCGTAAGTACATCCGCGGCGAAGTAAAACGATGGCAGCACCGCTCCAGCTTCATGATTTATTTATCTGTCGCGGTTCACAACAAGCGGAAATTCGCCGTTATGAGATCGAATAACTCACAGTCATCCATCCCACAAATTGGCCATCGTTCACCAAGTCAGAAGTTAAAGCGTGTAACGCTGTGTGTGGTTGCGTCGGTCACGATTTTTTTGACCGCAATGCAATTAAACGCCCACAAGATTGTCTCAGACTACGAGCTCACCCCGATCTCGTTGCCTGGCGCAAGCGGCGTTGTCGCGCTCGACTATTTTGCTTATGATCGCTCGACAGCAAAATTGTGGGTGCCGGCCAGTAATACCGGCAACGTCGATGTAATCGAGGGGAATTCTGACGCTGTCTCACAGGTGTCTGGATTTAAGACGGGTGAAGTCGACCTGCGCGGGCGAAAAGTTGTATTAGGGCCAACGGCCGTCAGTGTCGGGGATGGCGTGGTATATATCGGAAATCGTGGCGACTCGAGCCTATGCGTCATCGACGCTCAGAGTCTTAAACGTGTGGAATGTCTCGAAGTCGCTCCGGCGTCAGCGGGTCCGGCGTCAGCGCCCGACGGCATTGTCTATGTAGCGGCAGTGCGTGAGCTGTGGATTACGACGGGTGCACCGCCTATCGGAATTCCATCAGCGGACAAGACCATCCAGGTGTTTGACGTTTCGGAGCCACGACATGCTAAATGGAAATTGAAAATTCCGCTGGACGGATCGGCTGAAGGCTACGCTGTCGATAATCAGCGCGGGCTATTCTACACAAACATTGAGGAAGCGGGAAAGACGGTGGCGATCGACGTGCGCTCCCACAAAGTTGTTGCCGAATGGAAGATCCACCATGATTTGCAGGGACTGGCATTAGATAGCGCGCGAGGGTTTCTCTTCGTCGCCTGTGGCGATCATGTTGTAAGTCTCGATGTCGCCCATGGCGGAAAAGTGGTCGACTCGATCGTAACCGGTTCTGGTTTGGACAACATCGATTTCGCGAGTGAACAAAAGCTTCTCTATGCTGCTGCTTCCGTCACCGCGACCCTAAGTGTCATCGAGGTAACTGACGACGGAAAATTTCATCTCCAGGCATTGGTTCCCACGGCGAAAGGCGCGCGCGGTGTGATTGCGGGCAAAGGCCGAACAGCCTACCTGATTGATCCGGTTGACGGCCGCATCCTCAAGCTGACCCCTAAGTAACACAGGGCCCTTTCCGGACAGGTCATTGCCCCGTTGCTGCCGCAGACTTAACGCCGCAGTAAATCAGTTCAATAACGCGCTTTTTCTTTTAACCGACGCCGGCATAGTCGATGCCGGCTACGATGTTCCGACGCCTGCACAGTCAAGTTGTAGCCGGGATCGCTGATCCCGGATCTGTTTAGTGCCAATGGCTATCCATATGAGCCCAGGGCAACGCTCCAGTCAAAGGATCAATAGCGCTCCGAGCGCAACTCTCCGGTAACAAATAACCTTAGCCGCAGCAACTCGCGCCTTCCGTTCGTCGATCGCGCGCTTTGCAGGTCGCTTGTGGCGGGCGCAATTTCCCCCGGATTGTATTGCCAATTTCCGTCGCTTTAGCCACGTGATAGTTTGATGGCGAAAAGTTCTCGTCCCCGTACTCGAAACGAATCTCGGCTTCGGGATCGAGCCCGATCATTCCGCTTACCCGATCGTAGATGCTCAGGAACTTGTCAGCGGTCATGAACTCATCGCTCTCTTCATTTTCCGGCACCCACAGCTGCACGATGGTTTCGTTCCAACGGTTCTTTTGCCCGCCGCAATCCACCGTATCGAAGGTTGCTGCCTTCAGTTCTGTGAGATGATAACCACCGTGGATCGTCGTGTCGTTTTCATCCACGAATAGAACCTGTTTGCAACGCGCGCCGCGCAGTTGCTCAATGAATTCCCGCGTTTTCATGACTCACAATACGCTGCGCTAGAAAAAGGAAAAAGCCCGCGCACTCAACGTGACAATTCAAGCCGACAATTGTTCATTATCTTGCGAATAGTTACCTGATCGTCACCTCCTTTTCACTGCTTCGTGACATGACAGGAGAAAAAAAACGCCGGAGTTTTGTTCATCATGATCTCGTCAAACATCATCACTGTCCGTCGCATCAGAAAGACCGTACTGCTACGGCGTCGCTCCATCCGCGATATCAGCCGCGATTATTTCGGGAACGAGCATGTCCGCTTTTTGGTGGTGGAATCGATTCTCTTCGCCATCATGGCGGCGGTGGCGATTTGGCCAATTGTGAATGCGGTCGAATTCATAAAGCTTTACCTATTGTAACTTGCTTGGACAACAGCAGCGGCGATCAGCTGCTTCCAATTGCCGGGTGCCCTTTTGTCATGTCGAGCGCAGTCGAGACATCTCTAATAGAACAGGAACACGGGCCTGTGGCCTGTGCGCCCAGCGGGTTTCGAACCCGCTGCGGCATCTACTTGCCGCGCCCACATTCCCTGAGAACAGCGGAGTGCAACTCCGCTGGGCGCACAGGCAGAAATGCCTGTGTTCCTGGACGAACGCATTTCGCTCGAAACATGGCTTCCTCCTTCACCTACGAACGAGCGGAATATGACGAATGAAACAGAGTTTCGGGCAAAAGAGGAGGTCCCCAGACAGAGTTTCGGAATCAGAACACAAAAATAACCCGGAGATTCCTCGGCCCGATCCGGACTGGCGGACAAATTCCGAACAAATAGCGTGTGGGCGTGTCTTGTGCTATAAGCTTGGGCAATGATAAACCGGTTTATGCTGGCCGCTTTCATGGTAACGGCGCTTTTCGCAAGTGCCGTTCGATTGCCTGCGTCCGCCTGCCCGGCGTCGAGTCCGCCGATTGGCCAAGCTTGCAAGCAAGGCAGCTGTCCGAACAAGGCTTGCTGCGCTGAAGCAGAGAAGAATAGGGCTCGGCCGTCGTCACAACCACTTGTTAAGGATGACAGCACGGCCTCACTGCTCATCGCTGTTATTACACCGGGCCTGACGAGTTGTTTGCTTCCGGTGCGATCAGCGGAGCATTCTGCTGATCCAGCGGCGCACGGCCTTACGGCTTCAACGCCGCCGAAGCGCGTCTTTCTTTGCACGTTTCTTATCTGATCCAAAGAGCCTGATGCCGGAGGTGTGCCCATTCGTCGGCACGCCTGGTCTTCAACGCAGCTCTTGGATCAATGAAAACAAAAACAACTTACCTATTATTACTTAGTTTAACTTTAGTCTTAGCCGGGCAGATGGCGAACGCCAGCGATGGCGAGGTCCGTCCAACCGAAGGTGGAAGCCTGACTCTTAGAGAGGTCACTTCCATCGTGCTGGCCAATAATCCGTCGATTAAAGGAGCGCTGCGGAAATGGAACGCCGCCAAGGCGCGGATTACACAGGCGGCAGCCTGGGAGGATCCGCGAGTTTCGGGCGAATCGCGCGTGCATCGTTATGTCGA
>QHRJ01000226.1 GCA_003220075.1 Verrucomicrobiota bacterium | reverse complement strand
CCAATTTCCCGAGGCGCTCCTGCGTTTTCTCGCGCGGCTCGCGTTCCGATTTATCGATCGTCTGCAATATTTCTTCCCAACGATCAGGCGGCACTTTCTCGAGCTTAAGTAATTCAGTCCAAAACTTCCGGTCGCTGATGCGCACGACAAAATCCTCCGCGGTAAAACCGAACGCGCGCACGACATCGATGGCGAGCGCGATCAGCTCGGCATCCGCTTCCGGGGATTCTTCGCCGATGATGTCGCAGTTGAGCTGGAAATGCTCGCGCAAACGTCCCCGTTGCGGACGTTCGTAACGAAACACCTGCGGAATCGAGAACCACTTTAGCGGCTTGCGGAATTGTCGATGTTCCGCTGCGACGATCCGCGCCAGCGTCGGCGTCATTTCTGGCCGCAGCGCCACCGCGCGTTCGCCTTTGTCCCTGAATTCGTACAATTGCCGCACGATTTCGTCGCCGGATTTTTTTTTGTAGAGATCGAGTTCTTCCAGCATTGGTCCGTCGAATTCCACGAACCCGTAACGCGCCGCGACCTCGCGCCATTTTGCAAAAATGTAACTTCGTGCCGCGCAGCCAGCGGGAAGAAAATCGCGGAACCCAGTAAGCGGTTGCATACAGATTCAAAAACGAAGGGAAATCATTGGGGCGTAGCGCGCGGAGAGGCGTCCGCTGACACCGGACTCTACGAACCGTCTTTGCGGTTGAATAAGACCCGTCCGGGACCAGTCGAAATTAGTCACGACGGAAAGCATCCGTTTAACAAAGCAAAGGACAAACATGAAAGACAACAGATTAAGCAAAATGTTGGCGATCGGAGCAATCAGCGCGTTGGCTTTGACCACGGCGGTGGCGCAAGAAACCACCACCATAACAAAATCGACCGACCCGGTGACCGGCACGACGACGACGGAATCAACCACGACAACGAGCGTTGGAACAATCGCGGCCGCACCGGCCTCCGATTACATCAGTTTCCGCACCTCCACGACCGCGGAGCCGGTGAAATATTATTACACCAAGAGCACCACCATCGTGGACCCGACGGGCAGAACGGTGGAATGGTCGGCGGTTCGTCCGGACATGCCCGCAACCGTCTATTACGTGAAGGAAGGCGGTCGCATGGTCGTTCGCAAGGTCGTGCTGACGAGGCCGGTCAGCGAGGTGATTGAGAAAAAAGAAACCACGACCACGACCACAACAAGGCCTTAATCAACGACAAACTATATTAGGAATGTGCGCCCGCTGGTTCGCCAGCGGGCGTTTTCTTGCATCGTCTTGCCGCCGGTTAAATTCTGGGGAGTGCAGGCTGCCAGCCTGCGCTCTCCAGATCAGCGCCCAAAGCTTTGAGTAAGACACCACTTCAATCTTCGTAGCCGCGCGGAAATTTTTGATGCCATTTCCATGCGCTATCGACAATGGCATCGAGAGTCTGGAATCGCGGGCGCCATCCGAGTTCGCCTTTGATCTTTTCAGATGAGGCGATTAGACGCAGCGGATCGCCGGGCCGCCGCGATTTTTCCATAACCGGAATGGGCTTTCCCGTGATTTTGCGACAACTCTCGATCACTTCGCGCACACTTGAACCGCCGCCAGTGCCGAGATTGTAAAAGGCACTGCCAGGCGCCTGGAGTGCAAGGATATGAGCGTGGGCCAGATCGATAATGTGAATGTAATCGCGAATGCAGGTGCCATCCGGCGTTTCGTAATCGGTCCCGAAAATCTCGACATGCTTTTTTTGTCCCAATGCAACCTTGAGCACGTTTGGAATTAAATGCGTTTCGCAGCGGTGATCTTCGCCGAACTTTTCCGATGCACCGGCGGCGTTGAAATAACGAAGCGAAACAAACCGGAGCCCGTGAATGGCATCGTACCAGCGGAGAATTTTCTCGAAGGCCAGTTTTGATTCGCCATAGGGATTGATCGGGCGTTGCGGCGTTTCTTCATCGATCGGCACACGTTCCGGCGGACCGAAGGTGGCGCAGGTGGAGGAGAAAACGAGCCGTCTCACTTCCGCTGCAAGCATGGCATCGAGCAGGTTGAGGCCATTTGCGATGTTGTTGCGAAAATACTTCGATGGATTCAGCATCGACTCGCCCACCAGCGCGCTGGCCGCGAAATGCATCACTGCCTCCGGTCTCAATCGCGCCAGAGTGTCAGCCGTCGTTTTTCTATCGCCCAGATCGCCCTCGATAAATTCCGCCCGTGGATCAACCGCCCGACGATGCCCGTCGCTCAGGTTATCGAGAATGGCGACATCGTGTTTTTGATCGAGCAAGACCTCCGCGCAAATGCTCCCGATGTAACCGGCGCCCCCGACAACGAGAATTTTCATTGCGGCGCGATTCTGCCAATCTCGCCGGCAGAATTAAAGTTCGCGATCTGCCACCTGCGACGATTTTTTCTTGCTTGCGAGCGCGATCAGCATCCGCCGTGGGGTGGCGTGTTTCGCCCGCGGCGTCAACACTTTGATGCTCTGGTCATCCGAGCCCCAGTACAAAATATCGACATCGACATAGCGCATTCCCCAGCCCTTCATTTCCAAACGTGTCGGCTTGTAAAGATCAATCGTGTTGGTGCCAACCAAAGCGGTGCCGTAATCGTCGATCACATATTCCTCGCCCGTCTCCACGATTTTGAACCGGGTTCCGAGCGGGAAGCGCGACCAATCGGAAGCGGCGCTGGCGATGCAAATTTTTCGCGCTGTTGCGGTTCGCCGTTGGTTGGGTTGCGCAACTCGCGAGAAATGCACCGATGAGACATGCGAGAGCAAGTCGCAACGATGTCGCTTGTAATTGGATGCGGGCTGAATAGGCGTTGAAGCTCCTACTGGCAAGCCATAACTTCCGCCCCTGCTCCCATGCGTGCGTTTTCACAAACACGGGCTTTAATAGCAGAAAGCGTGCTCCTGGATTCGCGGCTGGCGCTTTTCCATGAACAGGAACGCTGGTTGGCCGTCGCCGATTTGCACTTCGGCTACGAGCTAAGCCAGCGCGTTGCCGGGCGGCTCGTTCCGTTTTGGGGAATGGAATCGATTGAGACCCGATTGCGCCAATTGGTCTGCGATTATAACCCGGCAACTCTGATTCTGCTGGGCGATCTTGTTCACGATAAAGCCGCCGCCCACGAATTCTTTTCGTTAGTCACGCGCCTTCGAGAACAGTACAAGGTAATTCTCATCGCCGGCAATCACGACGCTCAAATCAAACGTACCGACCTGCGCGATTCCTTTGCCACGGACCGATTCGAATTCCATCACGGGGATTGCGAACGGGAACGAAATGGTCGCATCCAGATCATCGGGCATTTTCACCCCGCGGCGACATTGTACGATGGTGCGGGACTGCGATTAAAATTTCCTGCGCTGGTGCAGGAATCGAGCTGCTGGATTTTGCCGGCGTTTTCGCCGTGGGCGGCGGGAGTCGAGTGGACCGAGCATGAGCAAAGTCGCATTTGGCTTTGTACGCCCCATCGAATCTTGTTGGTCGGTCGAGAATGATTGGAGTTGGATCGACCAGTCCCTTGTCCGCCACTCGGACGGACTCGTCCCGTGGCGAGCGCGATGCTAATTTGAACGGCAGAGCCGCATTGTTTCTCCATCGCCCGTTGAGCGGCCGATCCACCTACGCCCGCACTCCGCCTAGCTCACTTGTGCAATGCGGGCAGCGGGTCGCCTTAATTGGGATCGACATGGCGCAGGCGGGACAATCTTTTGCTACCGGCGCAGCCGTCGGCGAAGGGCGCTTCAATCTGTTGATCGCCTTCACCACCAGAAATATACAGAATGCGACGATTAGAAAATTGATCAGGACGGTAGTGAAATTGCCGTAGGCAAGAACGGGCAATCCCGCTTTTTTCGCCGCATCCAGCGACATCCCGGGCGTGATCTTGTCCGAGAGCGGGATGTAGTAATCGGCAAAGTTAAGGTTACCGAGAACTCTGCCCAACGGCGGCATGAGAAGATCGTCCACGATGGAGGCGACAATTTTTCCAAACGCTGCTCCGATGATGACGCCAACCGCCAGGTCGATGGCGTTACCTTTGACTGCAAATTCTTTGAATTCTTTCCACATGGAAATATTCAAGTAGCTAATTTGTGACGACGTTGACAAGCTTGTTCGGAACAATCACTACCTTCCGGATTTCTTTCCCGGCGATCGACTCCGCAATTTTCGGCAAGGCCAGCGCAGCCGTTTTTAGGGTTTCCTCATTCGCATCAGTCGCAACTTTGAGCCGGGCGCGCATTTTCCCGTTTATCTGGACGACGATTTCGACTTCATCCTCGATCAGCAGCGCTTCGTCATAGTCCGGCCATGTTTGCTGTGCGATGTCAGCAGGCTCGACTTGGAACTTAGCGGCCAGTATTTCCCACAGCTCAGAGGTCAAATGCGGCGCGAACGGATTGAGCAAAACCAGCAGCGTGCACATGGCCGTTACCGGAATTTTTTCCAGATTGGTAAAGGCATTTACGAAAACCATCATCTGGGAAATGGCGGTATTGAATGAAAGCGACTCGATGTCTTCAGTCACTTTCTTGATGGTGGCGTGAACCAGTTTGAGCTGCGATTTGTCGGGCGCGATCTCCTGAATGCGAGGAGACAATCCCCATTCTCCGGACTGGTTCTCATCCATCATTAAGCGCCAGACCCGGGCGAGGAAGCGCGAAACGCCTTCCACGCCGCGCATGCTCCACGGTTTCATTTGCTCCAGCGGGCCCATAAACATTTCGTAGCAACGAAACGCGTCCGCGCCGTATTCGTCGATCACCTCGTCGGGATTAACGATGTTCCCGCGCGACTTCGACATCTTCTGATTGTCTTCGCCGAGAATAATTCCTTGATTGACCAGCCGCTGAAACGGTTCCGGTTTCGATAAGTACCCCAGATCGAAGAGCACCTTGTGCCAGAAACGCGCGTAAAGCAGATGCAAGACCGCGTGCTCGGTGCCACCGATATACAAATCAACGCCCCCAGGAGCACGCGGGAATGACGAATGACGAATGACGAATGACGAATCAATGTCTGAATGACGAATGACTTCATCAGCTTTTCGGGTTTCGGGCTTCGTCCTTCCTTCGTCATTGCTCATTCGGGCTTCGTCATTTTCTCCTCCCATCCAATAACGCTCCGCTTCCCCGCCGACGAAGCGCTGGTCGTTCCCCGGATCGCAAAATCTGATGTAGTACCAACAGGAGCCGGCCCATTGCGGCATCACGTTCGTTTCGCGTGTGGCTTTGTCGGAATAACGAATCCAATCTTTCGCTTTCGCCAATGGTGGCTCGCCCGTCCCGGTTGGTTTGTAGTCTTCCAGCGGCGGCGGCATTACCGGCAACTCGGCTTCGGCCAACGATCGATGCTTGCCACTTTCCCACACGATGGGGAACGGTTCGCCCCAGTAACGCTGCCGGGAAAAGAGCCAATCCCGAAGTTTGTAATTGATTGAGCGCTTGCCAAGCCCGCGCTCCTCCAGCCACGCGGTAATCTTGCGAATTGCCTCCCGCGAGGGCAGTCCATCAATTACCGGTGAATTGATGGCCACGCCATCACCGGTAAACCCAATTGCGTCTTCACTTCCTAAAGGCCGAACGACCTGGCGAATCGGCAAATCAAACTTGCGCGCGAATTCCAGATCGCGCTCGTCGTGCGCGGGCACGGCCATGATCGCGCCGGTGCCGTAACCGAGCAGAACGTAATCCGCGATCCAGATCGGGATCTTTTCATCGTTCGCTGGATTAATCGCGAACGCTCCAGTGAAAACGCCAGTTTTTTCCTTAGCCAGATCGGTCCGTTCCAGCTCGCTTTTGCGTGCGGTCCGCTCACGATATTCGCGCACCGCCGGCCATTGCTCTTCCGTGACGATGAGATCGACGAGCGAATGTTCCGGCGCGAGCACCATGTAAGTCGCGCCGTAAAGCGTGTCAGGCCGCGTAGTGAAGACTGTAATCCACGGACTGCGAAAATGCGTTCCCGGAGAAGGCTCGGGATTTGCGATTGTTTGAAAACTCACTTCCGCCCCTTCGCTGCGGCCGATCCAGTTTCGTTGCAGCAATTTGATTCCTTCCGGCCAATCCAGCCCTTCTAGTTCGTTGATCAATCGCTCGGCATACGCAGTGATGCGCAGCATCCATTGCCGCATCGGGCGCCGCACCACCGGAAAACTGCCGATCTCGCTTTTGCCGTCGATCACTTCCTCATTCGCCAGCACCGTCCCGAGCTCCGGACACCAATTGACTGGCACATCAGCGACATAAGCCAGGCGCACACTGTCCGGATCGGCTCCGCGATAAGTCGAGATCGGTTCAGCTTTATTCGTTTCCGGATTGAACCAGGAATTGTAAATCTGCAGGAAAATCCATTGCGTCCATGTGTAATAACGCGGGTCGGTCGTGTTCACTTCTCGCTGCCAATCGTAGGAAAAACCGATCCGTTTCAGTTGCGATTTGAATTTGGCCACGTTCTCGCGCGTGGTGACCGCCGGATGCTGCCCTGTCTTGATCGCATATTGTTCGGCCGGCAAACCGAAGGCATCCCAGCCCATTGGATGCAGCACGTTGAAACCGCGCATCCGTTTGTAGCGCGCGATAATGTCGGTCGCGGTATAACCTTCCGGATGTCCCACGTGCAAACCGGCGCCGCTCGGATATGGGAACATGTCGAGGACGTAAAATTTCGGTTTGGCTGCGTCGAAACCCTTCTCACCCGGATTCGGCGCGTGAAAAAGCTGGCGCTCATCCCAAAGGCGTTGCCATTTGGATTCAAACCGATCGAACGGATAGGGTTTGCGGCGCGCGCTCATGTGAGATTGAGATTATTGTCATCCCAAGCGAAAACGCCAGTCCGGCTCGGACCGAGGGATCGCGATGAAGTTATCTTAAAGCTTTCGCAACGGGATCCCTCGACTCCGCTCAGGATGACGGCGAATTTGGGCGCAATGGATTTGCTCCTGGCAACGCGCAACCAACACAAGACCCGCGAATTTGCGCAATTACTAGGCCCGAATTTTACGCTCCGCGATCTGACGAGCGGGCGCGATCTGCCGGAAATCCTCGAGACTGGTCGCACCTTTGAAGAAAACGCAGTGATCAAAGCGACAACCATCTCTAAAATTTTCCCGCACGAAATGGTGATCGCAGACGACTCCGGCCTTGAAGTGGACGCGCTTGCCGGCGCGCCGGGAATCTTTTCGGCCCGTTATGCCGGAGAAAACGCGAGCGATCGGCGTAACGTGAAGAAACTGTTGTGCGAATTGCAAGGTGCGAGGGAACGATGGGCGCGGTTCCGCTGCGTCATCGCGCTGGCGAAAAATAGCAAACTCATGACAACGGTCGTGGGCGAAGTAGCCGGTGCGATCACGAAATCTCCGCGCGGCGAAAATGGATTCGGTTACGATCCGATCTTCATGCCAGAAGGATTTGAGGAGACGTTCGCCGAATTACCTTTCCACACGAAAAACGCGATCAGTCACCGCGCCAACGCAGTGGCCGAACTGGTTCGGTATTTTAATACTGCGCGCCGGTCAGCACGAAAGTGATTGGAATGCGAACGCGCGCTGGTGTCCCGGGTTTGAAACGCCAGCGGCGGAAAGCGGAAACGGTGGAGTTATCCAAAATTGGATTACCGATGCTTTGCTCCATCATGGCATCGACGGCCAGCCCGCTGTTGGGATCGACACTGATCACGGCGACGCCACTCCCGGTGATATGGCGGCTGCGCGCCTCGTAGGGATAATCGGGTCGCGGCGCGCTGAGCACGAACGCCTTGCCATTCCCCACTGCGGCTAGCCGTGTTTCCCCCGATGGCCGAGTGGGAGCGGGGGTCCGTTGCGTTTTGATCACGCGACGAGTTTCCTGAGGTTCAATAAAATCGGCTGCCGGAACCGGTCCGGGCGGCAGGACAGAAATATCGGGATCTGGCGGAATTGGCGGATTGTCGGCGAAGTAGACTCCGATGATCGTAGGATCTATCGCAGCTGGTGGTGTTGGCGGTGATTCTTGACGGAACGCAATTGCCACCGCAGATAAGTGAATTAGAACTGCCGCGGCCAGCGCTGTCGCGATCGGCCATTTCGATGGCCTTCGGTATATGAACGCACTGTTTTTCATCACACTTTCTTATGAGATCAAACACGCGAGCGGCAAAAATCTTAGGAGAAACAACTCGGGATGGCCCGAGCGTTCTATGAGCGAATATTAGAACGTGCTTCCCGTAATCGAGGGCGGAGCTCTGCGGCGCTGAGGGTAACTCTGGGCTCGCAGGAGTTCGCCACTCCCAACCGGGATTATCGGCAAGCTGCCGATGCCACAACCGGTCGCTAACGATTTGTCGGCGGTGCGGCGCGGATCTGATACCCGACTTTTTGAATGCCGACTTGGCGGACTTTATCTAGCAACGCAATGACGTCGCCATGAGTAGACATCATTTCGGCGCTGATCGAGATCTTGATATTCGGATTGGCGGAGTGCAGTTGAAAAAGCCGCGGCAAAACCTGATCATCCTGAACGAACTGCCCATCGAAGAAAATCGCGTTGCCGGGCGAGACGCGGATGGCGACGTAATCTTTCGTAACCGTAGTAGGAGGCGCACCTTGGGCGGGGAGATTTACCTTAATCCCTTTCATGTGGGTCTGGCTCAGACTCACCATCATGAAACTGGCAAGAAGAAAGAACATGATGTCAATGAGCGGAATGATTTCGATCCGCGCCCGCTTTTTTGGAATCGGTGAAGCGACGTGCATAACTTTTTCGCTGGCTAATAGGACGCGCCAGTCATGGTGAACGTGATCGGTATTCGAACCTTCGAAACCGTGCCCGGCTTAAATCGCCAACGTCTGAACGCGCTCACGGCCGAATTATCCAGGATCGGGTTGCCAATGCTCTGCGCCATTGTTGCATCGGTAACGCTACCGCTGCCCGCATCGACGGTTACCACGCAAACGCCGCTGCCCGTGATATGGCGACTGCGTGCTTCATAGGGATAGTCGGGACGGGGTGCGCTAATGGCGGAAGCTTTTGCCTGTGATGCGGTCATCATGCCAGGCGGCTTTGGTGGGCCGGCCACCTGAGGGGCCTTAATGGGTTGAGCCTTCGGCTTATTCTTTTGTGGTGGCGGCGTTTGTTCTTCGTGAAATTCGGGCTGGATTTCCGGCGGCGGCGGCGCTTCCGGAACTGGAACGTCTTCCGGTGGCGGCGTTGGCTCATCAGCGGGCGGCTGGTCGAGCGTGGCCTCGATCGTGGCCGTGGGGATATCGGAGGTATCGATTGGCGGCGGCTCTTTATGGAAGGCTAGCGCCACCGCGATGCCATGCACGGCCAGTGCTCCTGCAAACGCAGAAATCACCTGCCATTTCGGAGCGGGTTTATATAAGAGTGGGCCTGGGCCTTTGTCTTTCATGGTTAACTATGGCTGCCCTGTACCGGCCGACGGCACTCCCGCCGCTGCCTGGCTCTTGATTTCAAATGCGATTTTGTAAAAACCCTGCGAGCGCAAGATGTCGAGCACGCGAATGATATTGCCGTGCACGGTGTCGCGATCCCCCCGCACGAACACCTTCGCGTCCGGGTTCTCCTGATGAACTTTTCCCAATATCGCAGTTAGCTCGTCGTAGTTGACCGGCTTCTTATCGAAGTATGGGGTGCCACCGACGTCGACGGAGACACTGATGTAATCGCGCTTTGATTGTGTCTCGCCCGAGGCTCCGGTAGGCAAAGTCACTTTGATTCCCTTCATGTGCACCTGGCTCAAGCTCACCATCATGAAGCTGGCGAGGAGAAAGAACATGATGTCGATCAAAGGAATGATCTCAATCCGCGCTTTGTGGTGTGGGATGGGTGAGCTGACGTGCATTGGCAATTCCTAGATTGACGACCGGGTCGCGGAAGATGGCGTGGTCGTTTCGCCGATCCCTACTTCCCGCGCTTTGGTTTGGGCTTCGAGCATAACCTCCAGGTTGGTTGCAGCGGTCTGCAATTCGAACTCTAAGTTAGACACGCGCGAAGTGAAAAAGTTAAAGGGAATCAGCGAGAAAATCGCGATGCCGAGACCGCAGGCGGTGGCGATGAGCGCCTCGGCAATACCGCCGGTGACTGCTTGCACGGCCAGTTCTTCGTTCCCCAGGAAGCTGAAGGAACGAATCAGACCGGTGATGGTGCCCAACAAACCGAGCAAGGGCGCCAAGGTAACCAGCGTGTCCATTACGACGAGGAAGCGGCCCGCACGTTTGATTTCGATGCCAGCGGCGACCTGCAACGCCCCTTGCAGCGACGCGTGCTGGTGATTCAGTCCGTTCCACATCATTCGCAATACCGGATCGCGTGAACCGCGGGACAAGCGCGAAGCTTCCGTGACGTCGCCCGTTTCAATCGCAGTAAAAACTTTCTCGATCCGTTTTGGATCCCGCCGCATCCACCGGCCAATCCACCAAAATGCCCGCTCGAGCACGACTGCGACCGCGATGATCGACACAATCAGAATCGGCCACATGATCGGGCCACCTTTTTGGAAGTTATCGATCAGGAAATTTGTCCAACCTGTTTTGGGCGGTGGAGCTGCGGGCGCGGCGGGACTGGCTGCGGGCGAAGCGGCCCCGGTCAAAGTTGCGGAGACGACCGGACTTGGCATTGCGCCGGGAGCGCCAGGTGAGGTCGCCGGCGCACTCGGGGCGCCGAGCGCGGGCGATGGCATCGCGCCGGGAGCGGCCGGTGACGCCACGGCACCAGGAACGCCGGGCGTCGTGGCAACACCTGGAGGTGGCGGCAGCGCCGGGGTTGTTGTCGCAGCCGGTGGCGGTGGAGGCGGCGGCTGAGTTTGAGCAGTCGCATTAAATGTAACAGCGGCGACAGCGGCGAATACAGAAACAGTGAGGGATGTTTTCATAAGCTTTAGAGATTAGGTCCGGCCTTGCGATGAAGGGTTCTAGTTATCCCAAACGAAGTTGCTAGGAGTCCAGCAAAACTTTTCATAACACGTTGGGACGCAAATTGCCTGCGTCTTAACTATCGAATTATCCAGGCGTGCAGGATGTAGTGCAAGCGCACAAAAAATCTTTTTCCACACAAATTTTCCCGTTCAGCTACCAGCATTGCCCACGCGATTGAGCAATGCCGGCCAGTCGCCGATACGCGCTTCCAGTTCATCGCCGGCGCGAATTGGGCCAACTCCCGAGGGTGTGCCGGTCAGAATGACGTCGCCAGGCAAAAGCGTTAAATTTTGGCTGGCAAAGGAGACGATGTCAGCGACGGAATAAATCATCTGGCTGGTGCGGGCACGCTGTTTCACGTCGCCATTTTGCCGGAAAGTGATTTCAAGATCGGCCACATCGACATTCGTATAGACGAATGGTCCGATCGGGGTGTAGGTGTCGAACGATTTGCAGCGGCCGAATTGTTTCTCGGATTTCTGCAAATCGCGGTCGCTGATGTCTTCGCCGACGGTGTAGCCGAAAATAAAATCACCCGCCTGCTCGATGCTGACATTTTTCGCGCGCGCGCCAATGACGACGGCCAGCTCGGTTTCAAAATCCGTCTGATGCTCTGGAAACGCGATCTCGATGTCCTGTTTGTGCGCAAGCAGAGAAGTCGGCGCCTTGAACCAGATTAGGGGCGCGCCCAGCGGCGTCCGCTTCATCTCCGCGATGTGGTCCGCGTAATTCAATCCCACCGCGATTAACTTCGATGGCGAAAGCGGAACGCCGATTTCGAGATCGCGGCGGCCGATTTTTTCGCCGGTCGGTTCACTATTGAGCCAGAAGGGCCGTTCCAATACGCTCACCTCGTCGCCGATTAACTCCCCGTAAAATGGCTTGCCGCCTTTTGTCGAAAACGCGCCGAATGTTCGCATGTCCAAACCTTGTCATTCCGAGCGCACTCGCGGAATCTCAAATTTTTGGCCTCTTCATCCCGAGTGAGTCGAGGGATCCCGTTGCGAAGCTTAATGGTAGTTCCCCGAGATCCCTCGACTCCGCTCGGGGTGACGGGATTACCGCGCACTAATCCCCACAAAATCGCGCACGTGCTTTTCTTCCGGATAAAGATACAAACCGCGCGCGCCTTTGAAATAGTAGCCGGTCGATGATCCGCCATCGAGATTGAGCGCGCGCTGAATCTTGAAGTCGCCGAGTCGCGCGCTGAGCATTCTTTTCCAAGCCGCGAACTGGTTGCCCGTGATCGACAAGGAAAGGACCGCCTTCGATCGCCGCGTTCCATTTTTTCGAGAGGGAGAATTCCGCGAGTCGCAAAATCTGCACCGAACCGTTTGATGCGAGGACGCCGCTCATCAAACTACCGCGACTCAAGCGCGACGTGATTTTCCCGTCGATAATGCGGAGACCAAGCGGCGCAAAGTCTGGACTGAAATACCCACCGTTAACGCCGGCCTGGCAATTGGCAGCCGGCATTGCAGCCATCAGATCATTTGCGCCATCTGCGTTATCGATTACTCGCAGGCAGCACGATTTCGTAAAAAAAATGGCAAGATCGATAATCTCGCTTTTGCCGGTCAATGAGTCGTGAAGATCGACGTGTCGATATATCACGCGGGCGTCGGCAGAATCTTCGTCGGAGGAACCTATCTCGGTCCACTCCGCCGAATCGGTCGCGGCCAGCGCGCAAACAAGAAATGCGGCGCTAAGTCTTAGCACTGTACTTATCAAGCAAAGCCTGGAAGCGCGGATCGCTACGCAGCGGATCCCACGCTGGACTGAATTTGAGGAGTGGGACGGTGATCGCGCTAGGCCGGCCTAACAAACCATCAAGAAGTTCGATCGCCCGGCCGTTTTCGCCCACGATGCCAGAAACTTCGGCCACGCCGGCCGTAATATCCGGCCCGCCAAAAGCATCCTTACTCTCCGGCAGTATTTCGGCAGCGTGCCGGGCTTCAGTAAGAGCGGCATCTTTTTCTCCAAGGTAAGCGAGAACTTTCGCGAGTTGGATACGCAGTTCCGGCGAATCGGGGCTCTGTTTCAGTTGCGTTTCGAGAAGGTCCTTTGCTTTCAGAAGGGCAGTCCGCGCGCCGGTTTCGTCGTGGAGGGCCCTTCGCGCAAACCCAACTAGATAATACTTGCCGCATAGAGCCGCCGGAATTCCGGCGAGGAGATCATCCGACACTTTTTCAGCCTCGCGCAATCCTTCCTGGTATTTCCGCTCCAAAAGAAATACTTCGGCGCGCGAACCGGCGATCCGGAGTTTGGTCTCGTTATTCATCGGGATCGATTTCACCGCTTCAAACGCCCTCTCCGAAACGCTCAGATCGCCGTTTTCGGCGAACGCCAGTTTTGACTTGGTCTCCCAAAGTCCCAAGCTGCCTGGGTTCACTTGAAGCCCGCGGTCGATCGTTTTGTTAGCGGCATCGAAATTTCGCAGCATCTGGTAGTTGAGAGCGAGATTCTGAAAAACCCAGCCGTCTTTCGGATTGAGGCTGACCGCCTTCTCCAGACTGTCGGTGGATTCCTGCCAATTTCCCAGACGGCGTTGGATCGCGCCTAGGGCCAGATAACATTCAGCCTCGTTGGGTAAACCGCGCCGTGCGATTTCGAATTCCTTCAGCGCTGCCGCGAAATCGTTGTCGCCGTAATAAAGCGAAAATCCCATTGCCAGATGCGCCTCCGGCAGATCGGGCTGCAATTGCAACGCCTGCTGCGCGAGAGCTCGCGCTTTTTCGCGGCGCTCAGTCGTTCGCTCGAAGATGTGGACGATCCAGCTTTCCAACAGCGAATAGCGTGCGATGGCAAGGGCAAACGTTGGGTCGAGCTGAATGGCCCGCGCGTAGAGTTGTTCGCTTTGTTTGAGTTTCTCAAACTCCTCCACCGCGTTCGAAAGATTGTGGGCCTGAACAAAAGCGAGGTAAGCCTCACCGTTTTCGGTAGGCTTGCGTTCCATTCGCGACTTTTCCGCGGGCGACAGTTTGGCCTGAAGCGCATCGCTGATTTTCTGGGCGAGATCAGTTTGGATCGCAAAGACATCGGTTATATCGCGATCGTAATCGCTCGCCCAAATGTGCTCGTCGCTGTTCGCATCGATCAATTGCACGTTTACCCGCACCTTGTTGCCGGAGCGGCGAACGCTGCCTTCAAGAATGTTCGAGACCCCGAGCTGCTTACCAATATCGCGAACATTCGTAGCCTTTCCTCGATAGGGCATGACGGAAGTGCGCGAGATCACTTTGAGTTCGCCGATTTTCGAAAGGTTGGTCAAAATGTCGTCCTGTATTCCATCGGCAAAGAAAGCGTTCTCCTTGTCGTCGCTCAGATTTTCGAATGGCAATACCGCGATCGATTTGTCCAGCTTGCGCGCTGATGCCCGGGGCAGGAGGAAGAAGCCGGTCACAGCCGACACGACTACGCCGATTGTCAGCAAAATGAATAGATTACGCCGGCCCCGGCGATGCGCGGGGAGACTAGGCGAAGGCGCGGTGACGCGAACCCCTTCCGGGGTTACGTCAAACGCCCAGGCCAAGATGAGGGCGATGGGAAATCCAGCCAGCAACAGCACAATGACCAGGCGCTGCGACCAATTCGGCAACTCCCACGCCGGAAAGACCGCCGATGCAATCTGAATGATGCCCCCGGCCACGATGATGTAGGCAACGGCAACGCGATAAACTTTCCGCCGCTTCACCTCCTCGAAAAAGC
>QHRJ01000225.1 GCA_003220075.1 Verrucomicrobiota bacterium | reverse complement strand
TGACGGGATCCAGTTGCGCGGTGGAACTGCCTGAGACAATGGCCGCGTTATGAATTTCGACAATGGCCGGAAGATCGGCTTCGGCGGCGTCCCGGATTCGTATTTCTGTAGTGGTGGTCTGTGACCGCCGATCCTCGCCGCTCTCCTTCAACAGACCGGCGGTCATAGACCCCCGCTACAGAAGAGCGCACTTTCGAACGTCGGTTGAAAATCGCCGCGCGATGTTTCGCCGATATGAAACCGCGGACTAATGGCGTTTTGCAAGGCGCAAAAAATTTCAAGATCAGCGCGGCCAGCGCGTTCCATCTGTGGACGCACCGCGGAGGTAGCCAGCTCGGGCGTATTACAATCGCGTGAAAGATGACCAAGGACGACGCGCTCAATTTTTCCAGGCAACAATTGTTCGATCACGCGGGCCGCTGCCACGTTAGAAAGATGACCGTGACGCGACATGATCCGTTGCTTCACCGGCCAGGGCCGATGCGGATCGTTCTGCAAAAGTTTTTCGTCGTGGTTGGTTTCGATGACCAGGGTGTGCACCTCGCGCAGACGTTCGATTAACATTTTAGTGGGATATCCGAGATCAGTGATGAAACCGAGCCCGCGATTGCCGGCATGGAAAGCGTAGCCGACCGGCTCGACGGCATCGTGCGGGACGGGAAAACTTTGGACCAAAATATCGCAGATAGTCAATTCGCCACCGGTGCGAAAGATGCGCCAGTTTTTGTGCTCGCCGAGCCCGAAGCAACGAATGGCCTCGGCGGTTTGCGAATTGCAGTAAATTGGAATGGCAAACTTCCGGCAAAGCACCTCCAACCCGCAAACGTGATCGCCATGCTCATGAGTAAGAAGCAATCCATCGAGTTGCTCGGGGGCAACGCCACACTGCTCAAGCCGAACGACGATCTGGCGCGCGCTCAGTCCGCCGTCGATCAAAATGTGGCAATGACTGGTGGAAACGAGGGCGCTATTGCCGGCACTGCCGCTGCCGAGCATGGTCAAGCTGAACACGGCTGATGTTTAGCGGAAGGGAATCGTGTTCACAAATGGAAACAGCGAGCCGAGGGAATGGAATAATGGAGGGGCTGGAGTATTGGAGTGATGTAAAAAGCATTTCCGCCGCCCAATACTCCACCATTCCTTTGCTCCACTACTCCATTCCGAAAGTCACGTCTTGGATAACCCGATTTGGGCGCAATGAAGAATAATGCGGGCGAATGGAATTGGAATGAACAGTTTTGCGGTTTCCTGCTCTTCGTAGCGATCAACGTTCTTTCGCCCCACTCTCGTCCGAACGCGTTGATACAACTGAGTCTCGATCGGGATGACGTTGCCTTGTCGCTTTGACCCGGCCTGTACCCGCATCGTATCGCTCGCGCGCATTCGTGCGTTAACGAAATTGTAAGTGCTCCAGCTAGCCGCCGCGAGCGCAGCCGCAGATTTCCAACGGCCTTTCGGATGTTCGTCAACGAGCTGAACGGCGACGACCTTGTTGGCGGTGTCGGTTACTAGGTAAATGCGATTAAAGCGTCCTTCGAAGGCACCGTCATATCCTATATAGTAGAGCGAGTTTTTCGGGAAACCGGGCGTTGCCACCGGTACTCTTGAGGGAACGCTGTGCGGCAGACCAAGGATGGTGGCAGCTTGTTCGGAATCCATCAGATAAGTGACGCCGTTGTAGATTTTTGTGCTGGCGCTATTCAGATCTACCGCTTCGGTGCAGTGGGGCGACAAAAGTAATTGCAATTCCCGCATGCTAATGTCGCCGCCTTGCATTCGAGAGTCGTAGCCCGGCTGGAGCGAAACCTGTAATTGTGTGCCAGGCGCTGTGGAAGGAGCCGCAGCGGGCTTGGTTGGAACAATCGGCGGAATCTCGGAAGGGGCAGCGTTCGGCGGCTCGGAGTCCTCAAAGCGAGCGGCAGCAATGGGGATGGTCTGCAATTCGCCCATATACTTTATGCCGATGGAATTGGCATCGCTCGAGACGACCGGAAGTTTCATTCCCGCCGGCAAAACCGTTTCGCCATAAGCGATCTTTATCTTCACCGGCTGGGTCAACACCACGAAGCTGGGCGAGGAGGGAGATGTTGAGGGGTTGGGAACCAGAGCTGGAGGTGGTGCGGCAGAGATCGGATTTCCGGATACGAGAATTACGGTGGCTATCGCAGCCAGGATAACGGCCTTACGTACGCTGCCGGACATGATTGCGTAGAACACCGTGTAGTGTTTTACCCGACGAACAATATCAAATCAATGAAGTAACGAAGCGATGGCAGTAGTGGTCATCCCGAGCGCAGTCCAGGGATCTCGCTGCGAAACTTTAAAGATAACTTACAACGAGATCCCTCGACGTAGCTCGGGGTGACAATCAGGTCGTGGTCCGCTCCATCAGCGCGAAGATATGTGCTTTTTTGGCGGAATAATCGAGTGAACGAAATTTGCGGATTTCATCAAGACGCCGGACACCGTTGAGGGAATCAAGATACTGGGTGTAGCTAGCGGCGAGCTCGCAAGTTTCGAGATAGCGGCCGCGCAAATTTTGATCCCGGAATGCATCGGGACATTGCCGGCTGAAAAGATGAAAACGCAACCAGCGGCGATCGGTACGAGAAACGCGCTGGGTTTTGCGAAAGAAAGCGACGAACAAAAGGAGGACCAGATAGGTATCGACCTGCGCCTGGAGCTCCAGATCGCGGGCAAATTCCTCGGAGGCGATCCGGCGCTGGCCATTTTTAAATTGGAGCGCGGCGTGAAGGGCGTGGTTCAATTCCTCAACAAAAACGATGAGGGAGCGAATATTGGAATCGCTCAGCCCGCTCCGGGGATCGTGGCGTTCGAGCTGATCAATGAGCCAACGCGAATAATAGATCCCGACATAGAGCTGATCGCCGGCGTGGCGGAGGAAAGTACGCGCGATCTCATTCAGTTCGCGGGCCGAGGCGCCAGCCAGTTTGCTGAGATGAACGGAACGAGCTCGATCAATGATACAATCTTCCAGATTAATCCCAACCTGAGCGTAGGTACGTTCGAGCAGGCGCTGGATTTGGCTGAAGAGCGTTTCGTTCATACCAAAGATGGCCGGTCGCCTTCATCCAAAGTGAGCAAACGATCGGCAAGTTGATTGAGCGCGAGCCGCACATCACGAAAACGATCGGCGAGCTCGGCGTAAACATCGTCAAGCTCGCAGCGCCTGGCGGTCGCGTGAGAGGCGACGAGGTGATAATTGCGCCGGCCAATATTTTCGTAAAAACCGATGTCAGGGGCGCCGCGCAGGCTGCGCCGCTGCGTATTCTCATGAAAAATTCCGCTGATGAAGAGCGAATAATTACCGACGTGCGCGCGCAACAGAAACGCTTCATCCTGCGTCGCGCGAGAAAGCGCGACTAACATATCGGAGAGATACTGGCGCGGCGATTGGTCGTCCTCCGCTTGCGGCCCGCGCAAGAGATGCGCGCGGGAAAAATTCTCGAGGAGGGAACCGACATAATCGCACAGTTTGCGATCGCGGATTCCGGCGTCGCGCAAAACATATCGCGCCAGAACATAGAAGTAGAATTGGGAGGAGATCCGGAGCTGGTTGTCATTGCAGAGGATCGCCTCCACCAGGCGCGGCGAATCGATAACGGAATCGCGAGTTTCGGAATCGGCCAGCAGATCGACTAGGGAGACGGACTCAGATTGGGAGCGTGCCAGGGTGCGCACGACAAAATCGAAATCCGCTACGGAAAACCGCGCCCGACAATTCGCCTGAATCATCGAAAGCCCATTATAAGCACTGTAGGTGCCAAAAGACAAGATGCTTCGGCGGCGCGAAGCAGGCCTGGGCTAGGAAACGGGCGCTCCTTTGGCGGCCAATCTCGGCCGATTTTTACCGTTCGACCTTAACATGACCCAACGAAATCGGGGGTGGCAATAAGGTTGATTCGCCGCCGCCGCCACTCCTGGTTTCGAACCAGGCGCGCTTGCTGTTATCGACAAAGAGAGCTTCAAGAAAGTAATCGCCGGGTAGCAAGCGTTCTGCTGTCACGACGCGCCAGTTCTCGGTGTATATTCCGTCGATCGCCTCAGGAGCGCATAAACCTTTCACTAAAAGCGCAACTGTCGCTTTTTCATCGCGCGATAACTTGAGAAGCATCCACGGAAAAACATCGCGCTGGCCTTGGAATTTCCAGCGCAAATGAACTTCCAGCGGCCGGGATCGAGAAACAACCCCGCCTGTGGTTCCGATACTTAAGAGCCGGGTCGCGCCGATTGAGAATACGCCCGGCTCGTCATCGGCGGGTGAGGATTGTTCATCGGTAACAGGCGCTTTTCGGCTCCGCAAATTCCGCAACAGCGTAAGTTCATCTTGCTCGTCCGCAGTCCAGGCTGCCTTTTTCAGAAAATCGTGCAGCAGCCGATCAGACGACGGGATGATCCGGCTGTCGACTGTTTTCATGGTCGGATGATAGAAGCCCGCGCCCGGATCGAAGGTGGCTGCGTCACGATAATCAATCAGCACAAAATCCGTTGACGACGGCGGCTCGTAGGATGATCGGCTCAGAGTCTTGAGACCCTTCAGAATATAGTGAAGAGAGTATAATTTCTCGCGCATCGCCAGGTGAGAGAGGTAGGACAACGGGGCCACCACACTGCTGGCTGGTGGAATCTGAGCAATGAAAGCGTTTTTGCGCGCGCGCTCTTGACCAGCTCCGAACCAATCCGCAGTGGTAGTGACGATTCGTCCGAGAGGTCCGACCCAAATCTGGGCAGCCACACAGCCGACAATGACCAGCCATGCGGTGGCGCGCGAAACGAACGAAGGAACGCGTTTCCATTGATCGGAAGCTGCGATTGCTTCGACCGATGCGATCCAGAAGAGAGGAAGGAGCGGCGCGGCATAATGAAAGTAAATCATCCATTCCGACGAGCGCCAGGAAAGGAGATGCTGCAGCAAAATCGGCGCTGCAATAACGATCCAGCGTGGCCTAAGCAACGGTAGGAAAAGAAACGGAAAGAGGAGCCCCCAAACGAGGTTGCCGTGAGTAAGAGATTGAAGAAGTGCTCTTCCGATCAATTGTGGCCGAACGATGGCGTTGATCAGGATATTGCGGGGCGAGGTGCCCAACTGATCGTACAAGGCAACGTAATCTATATTACCGGAATTAAGCGCTGGCGTGATGACGTAGGCGCACAACAAGAACCAGATCAGGGCCACGCTCATCGGCCAGAGGTACCAACGGCGCAGTTCAACCAAGCCACGATTGCGTTCGGCGAGGCATTGTATTGCGCAGTATACGATCAGCAACGGCGTCATGTTTTCCTTGCAGGCCAAAACCGCGACGAACCAGAGCCAATGGCGACTAATCGACTTCGCCACTCGCGCCTGAAGCATTAAGAGAAGGAAGGGCGCGACCAGAGCTTCGGGATGGAACTCATGAATGGCGATGTAGCCCGCGGCCGGCGCGAGCAGGAGCGCGGCGCTCAGTAAACAGGCACGTTTTCCATCAAGTCCGAGGCGCTTCGCGATGTTGTAGCCAACCAGAGGCATTGTCGCGAGCGCAGTATTCTGCACTGCAACAAAAAGCATCGGATGACGAAAAACTGCGAAGAGTGGCGCAAAAAGAAGGACGATCGGTTCGACGTGGTTGCCCAACAGGGGAACGTTTTCGATCGAAACATCCAAACGCCCATGAATCAGCTGCCAGATCGCCTGGACATAATACGCAAGGTCGAATGACCGATACTGGAAATTCGCCCAGCGGGCATAGGACGTCCACGTGCAGACTAGGAAGAACAGGCCCGCGAGCGCGGTAACGATTACCTTGCCATGCTCAATCCTCTGCCGCTCAGCTGTGATCACCTCGAAACTGCCGCGAACATCCGGTTTGGATGGGTCCCTTTTGCATTTGGAATCGTGCGATAAAATCGGTGGCGGAAGGGGTGGGATTCGAACCCACGGTGGGTTACCCCACGCTCGATTTCGAGTCGAGTGCCTTAAACCGGACTCAGCCACCCTTCCTCTTGAGTTGCCGCGCTAATTATCGAATGCAGCGCGGGCATTGCAAACAGCGATAGATTCTGTAGCGACCGGGACAGTCAGCCACGTTTAGTGAAGCGAAAATTAAGGGATAGGTGAAGCGCGCCGGGTGGCTCGCAAAAAAATTTACAAATAAAAACTTGAGCAAGGGCACATTTCTACCGCATATTGTATATCCGCGGGCTAGCTCCCGCAATAACTTGTTGTTCATTACTGTTCACAAGTTGTTGCCCGGGCTGTTCACTATTTTTCGCATGTATTCGCAATCTTCAACCCATTCTCACTTCCGATGATTCAGTTGAAACCCGGCATTTCCGCATCGCAATTCAACAAAGGACGCAAGCCCCGGGGACGCGCGCGCACGCGCCGCGGCAACGGTGGGCAACGGGCCGGGTTGCATTTCAAGCGACTGTTCAGCGATGCGAAATGTGCCCCTTTCGACGAGATGGAATGGGAACGCCGCACCGCCGAAATCACCGACGACGGCGGCAAGATTATCTTCAAACAAGACAACATCGAAGTGCCGGCAGATTGGAGCGAGCTGGCGACTAAGATCGCGGTCTCAAAATATTTTTACGGCGATATCGCCAACGGAACTGATCCGGAAAAGGGCGGACGCGAAACTTCGGTCCGACAACTAATTCACCGGGTCACGCGCACGATCGCAGACTGGGGATTGCTCGACGGCTATTTCGCCGATGCGCAGACCGCGGATCTTTTCTACGATGAACTGACCTGGCTTTGTCTCAATCAACATGGCGCATTCAATTCGCCGGTCTGGTTCAACGTCGGTCTTTATCAACAATACGGCATCGGCGACGGCGCGGGCGAAGGCAATTACTTTTACAACCGCGAAACGGGAACAGCCGACCGCGCCGCAACGCAATATGAGTATCCGCAAGGCAGCGCCTGTTTCATCCAGTCGGTGGACGACACGATGGAAGACATCATGCGACTGGCGACAAGCGAAGCGATGCTATTTAAATATGGGAGCGGCACGGGAAGCGATCTTTCCACCTTGCGCAGCACACGCGAAAAATTAAGCGGCGGCGGCAAACCAAGTGGGCCACTTTCGTTCCTGAAAGTCTACGATCAGGTCGCCAACGTGGTGAAGAGCGGCGGCAAAACCCGGCGCGCCGCCAAGATGAACACGCTGAAAGATTGGCATCCGGACATCGAAGAATTCATCGACGCCAAACAAAAGGAAGAGAAGAAAGCGTGGGCGTTAATCGAGCAAGGATACGACGGGAGTTACAATGGCGATGCCTATGGCTCGGTCATGTATCAGAATGAAAATCTGAGCGTACGCGTGAGCGACGACTTCATGCATGCGGCGTTGGAAGACCGGGAATGGTGGACCCGGCGGGTGCGTGACGGATCACCCTGCGAACGGAAGGATGCGCGGACATTGCTCCGCAAAATCGCTGAAGGGACTCACATTTGTGGCGATCCCGGGATGCAGTTCGATTCCACCATTCACAAGTGGCATACCTGCAAAGGAACAGACCGGCAAAATTCTACTAACCCGTGCAGTGAGTACCTTTTCCTCGACAACACCGCCTGCAATCTGGCGTCGCTTAATTTGATGAAGTTCAAAAAAGCGGACGGCGTCTTTGATTTCGAACGCTTTAAAGCGGCCGTGCGCATCTTCATTACCGCGCAGGAAATTATTGTCGATAACGCCAGCTACCCGATCAAAGAAATCGCGGAGAATTCGCACATCTTCCGCACGCTCGGGCTCGGTTATGCCAACCTTGGCTCGCTCGTCATGAGCTACGGCTACGGCTATGATAGCGTGGAAGGTCGTGCGCTTTGTGGCGCCATCACCGCGATCATGACCGGCGAAGCGTACGAGCAAAGCGCGTTGCTGGCGAAAACGATGGGGCCATTCCCGGGTTATCGGGACGCCCGTTGCAGCGGGGTGAACAAACCGGCGGCGAAAGATAATGTCGCGTCGATGCTGGAAGTGATCGATCTGCATCGAGAGGCGGTCCAGGAAATTCCGGATGCAGAGGAATTTGCTTATTTGAAAAAGGAAGCTGCTCATGCCTGGGATCGCGCCGCCGATCTCGGTCAACGGCACGGTTATCGCAATGCCCAGGTAACGGTGCTCGCGCCCACCGGTACCATCAGTTTCCTAATGGATTGCGATACCACGGGGATCGAACCGGATATCGCGCTGGTGAAATACAAATTACTAGCCGGTGGCGGAATGCTAAAAATCGTTAACCAAACGATCCGACCAGCGCTGCAACATCTTGGTTATGCCGAAGAAGAGATCGCGCGCATCATCGAGCACGTCGATCTTTTCGATACGATCGAGGATGCCACGCCCGGCGCCGATCACAGCGCGGTTTTGGCGGGCAGAGCGGAGGCGGGCCGGCTTTATCCGACGCCGTTGCGAGCAGAGCATCTCCCTATTTTTGATTGCGCCTTTCGCGCGCATCTCGGGGAGCGCAGCCTTCATTACATCGCACATCTGCGAATGATGGCGGCAGCGCAGCCTTTTCTCAGTGGTGCGATTTCGAAAACGGTGAACATGCCGGAGAACGCGACCTTTGACGACATCATGAACACTTACGTGGAAGGATGGCGGCTCGGGTTGAAATCGATCGCCATTTACCGCGATGGCTCGAAACGTTCCGCTCCGTTGAACACGAGAAAAACGCGCGACATGGGAGCGTTCGATGGCGCGATCGACGCCACAGCCGAGCGGGAAGATTTGCACAACCGGATTTTGGAACTCGAAAACGAAATCGCGATCTTGCGCGGACGGCCCTTTCGGCACCGCATGTCCGATACCCGCATGTCGTTGACGCACAAGTTCGAGATCGCTGGGCACGAAGGCTACATCACAGTGGGGTTATTCGAGGATGGCGAGCCCGGTGAGCTGTTTATCACTATGGCGAAGGAAGGCAGCACGATTGGCGGCTTGATGGACACCGTTGGCACCCTCACTTCCATCGCCCTACAATATGGAGTGCCCTTGGAAAGCCTGGTAAAGAAGTTCGCCTACCAGCGTTTCGAACCGAGCGGGTTTACCAAAAATCCTGATATCCGGAGCGCGACCAGCATTACCGATTACGTGTTTCGCTGGCTTGGCTGCCAGTTCATCAAAGGCTACAAGGAGGCGACCGCGCCGCACCGCGGGCAATCAGAGCTGCCACTGAAAGAGCTTGCGGAAATGGAAAAGAAGGCGGTGAACCGGCCGGTGCCTGATCTGCCGCGCACGGCGGAAAAGGAATTAATCGATGTGATTACGAGCCATTCGCCGAACGAGGGAAATCCGAAGATGTTGAGCAAAGGCTACACCCA
>QHRJ01000224.1:3003-12379 GCA_003220075.1 Verrucomicrobiota bacterium | reverse complement strand
ATGTGTGGCGTCTTATTGGCCCAGCGCGCATAGGCGATTTCATTTTTCGTCGCGGGCTTCTCGCTCAAAGGCGGACCGCCAGGATTGGCCAGGACCGCCAGCCAGTATTGTTCGTACTCGGGATACATCACGCGACCGAGAATGCATGTGTCCACCGACTCGAGCATTTCAAAGACATCTCGCCAAGTCTCTTCGTCTTCTGCCATCGACCAATCCAGCTCACCGTTCGGTCCCTCGATGAAGCCATCCACCGACACTTGCAGCGCTGCGATTATTTTCTCATTTGCAATCCTTTCAACGAACGCGTCTGCTCGCGTCACGGTGTTCCGGTTTGTTCGATGACGGAGAGAATGTTCCCTGCCGGATCCTTGAACCAGGCAATGGTGGGACCGTTTCCGCGCATAATGCCTTTCTTGTCGGTCTTGAGATCGGGTAGATCATAGATTTCGAAGCGGACTCCTCGCTTCGTCAGTTCATCGACCGCACGATCGACATCTCTTACCGGGAAATAGAGAACCGTAAAGATGGCCGGAACATGGTTGGGCTTTGGATAAATGAGAACATTCTTGGCCCCGGCGAGCCGTAAGGTGAGTATCCCGTGAGATTCCGTAACGTCCAAGCCGAGTGTTCCAGCATAGAATTCCTTCGTTTTGGGAATGTCTCCCGTCGAAAAACCGCTGAATGCCTTGCTATCTTTAACATAATGCGCTCCTCCCGATTATTTTTTCGTACCGGACAAATTTCTGAATGAGCCGACGGGTGTTTCTTTCTGCCATAAATAAAATCAACCCGACACTCAGAATCAAAAGTGACAAGCGCAAATGCGTGGCAGCCGAGAGTGAAAGTCCGATTCCACTCCAAACCGCTATGTATGCTGCCAAACACATCGGGCATTTCGGCAGTATCGCCAGGATTGCGCCCGGAATGATCCAGCCGAAACCATCGACGAACCGGCGGGCGAACGTCCGCGCCCTGGAACTTTCGCAGCAGCGGTCAGGATTCATAGATACTTCACGCGGCTGCTGATTGATGGCTCGCACAAGCGCAAGCTGGTTGGTGGTAGCGTCCGTTGGGTTCCACGGTTCCGCCTTTGCCATACATGTTCCGCGGTTTCGCCCAATCGGCGAGACTCCGATATGCCCCGTTCTCATCGCGTCCTTTGGGCATCACGTCGAGAATCCGGTAAATCCCGAGGAACTCTTCTCCGCCACGGCCGAAAGTCGAATAGGTATGGAAGATCTGGCCGGACTGGTCTTTGAAGAAGACGCTGTCGCCAGAGAGATCTTCCAGTTCGGCCGCCCATTCCGGTGCTTTTTGGTAATTGTAGAGAGCGCGACCGGAAGCAATTTGCTCGCGCGTAAATGAGACGTTGAAGTCGTAGTTAAAATCCGAGTGGTAGGGCGAGACCCATGGGAATTACCATCCCATACGCTTGCGCACAGTCTCGATTTCCTCGATTCGCGCCCGGGCTACTGCGACGTAGGTGACATCGTGGTTCTCAAGATGGACCAGAATGCCTTCGAGATGGTCCACTTCAAGGGAACAACCGACGCATTGCGTGGTTTGTCCGGGCCCCATCATGAAGTGCTTGATAAAGAGCTGGCTCCGACCTTCGAAAAGATTGGCCAGCGTTACCTTTCCTCCCGGCGCGTCGAAGATATATTCCTTGTCGATCTTTACCCACGGCAGGGCGCGACGTTCGGCGCTTAACTGGTCGCGTAGACGGGTTAGTTCCTTCTCGCGTTTGAGCAGATCCTTGCGAGCCACCAGCCAATCGGTGCGCGACACGATTTCATGGTCTGAGAGCCGGTTGATTTTTTCCGATGTTATTAGCTGCGTACTCATATTTTGCCTCCCGTTATTGAGTTCATTCTTTATTAGAACGACGAACGAACGAATCCTTTCAGGACATCTTCTTGGCGGACTTTTTTGGACTGTGGTGGCAAACGCAGCCCGACGCCACTTTGCTCGCGGTTTTTGCGCTCGCCGATGACTAGTCCGCGATATCCCAAAAGTTATCCGGCACCCTTAATGGATCTGACTTTCAGCCGCGAAGGTGAGCAAAGAAAAGCGGTGTGGCGCTGCGCTTTCCACCGCATTCCAAAAATGCGGCCCTATCGCCTTTCTGCGCGCCCACAGTCTTGGGATCAGCTCCGCGAAATTAAGACGCGGCAAGGTCATGCTGGGAAACGCGCTTGTCCTTCGTGTTGCGAAACGCGAACTCTGGAAATTCTTTCGGATGCAATATTCCGGCCAGAATTTCGATACTGTCGATAACCCGCGGGCCTGGGCGCGCGAAGTAAGCGCTCGCATTAACCGGATAAATCTCGCCAGTGCGCGCAGCCGGAAGCGAATCAAATCCAAGAAATTCTCGTAATAATTCGTAGTCGCGCTGCGCCCGATCGACATCGTAACCGCAGAGCGCAAGCACGATGATCTCCGGACGCGCATCCAGCACCTCGCGCCAATCAATCTGCGCTGACGGTTGATGCTTGCGGCCTAACGGATCGTTTCCGCCGGCGATCTCAACCAATTCCGGCCCCCAATGACCGGAACAGAACGGCGGATCGACCCATTCCATGAGAAAACATCGTGGCCGATGCGCGACATCTGCCGCTCGCTTGCGCACCACCTCGACGCGTGCCGCTAACTTTGCAACCAACTCTTCTGCGCGTTCCGTCACATCGCACGCCCGCGCGATGCGATGAATGTCGTCGAAAATGTCAGACAGACTTGAAGGCTCCTGATTAACGACTCGCGGCGGGCCGGGCAAAGTTTCGGCCAGGCGCGCGACCGTGCCGTAGCCGACAGCGCACACGTCGCACAACTTTTGGGTGAGAATAACGTCCGGCCGCAGCTCGCGCAGCAGCGGCTCATCGATCGTGTAGATCGTTCCTTTCTCACGCAGCGCGCGGCGCACCCATTCATCAATGTCTTTACTCGTGTGGCCGGCGTTGTGCACCGGGCAATTCGTCACCCGCGGTCGCGTGTTGGCTTCGCTCGGGAAATCGCACTCATGCGAAACGCCAACCACGTCCTCCATCAATCCGAGCGCGGCCGCGATCTCAGTCGCTGCGGGCACGAGCGAAACAATCCGGCTCACGAATAATTACCTTAATGACTCGATTCGCTACCACCAGTCCGGTCCTTCATTTAAAGACGAGCTGTCGCCGCCGTACGGCGACGCGAAAGCGGCGGAACATAGGCCTTCGGCCTGTGTGCCCAGCGGAGTTGCACTCCGCTGCGAATAAGAACTTGGCAGCGGACAAAATGTCCGCTGGGCGCACAGGCTAGGAAGCCTATGTTCCGACGCCGTTTGCTCTACGGCGACTAAGGAACTTGCCCAAGCGTGAAATCGCGATTGGCCGAAGTGCCTGGAGGAATTGCCGTGGCGGCTCTTTTGGCGGCCCATCGCGCTCTCATCGCCGCCGCGAGCTGCTCACGACGTTCTGGTGATAGATTGAGTTTCCTCTTCTCTTTTTGGGGGGCGCCTGGTCTTTTTGCAGTGGCCGGTTTTGCCTGAGATTTTGCTGTTGAACCACGGTTCTTTCTGCGGGTGGCGGCAGCCCGAGCCGCCGATTTCTTCCTCGTTTTTGCGGCGTTTGCTTTCACTAGCGCCTCAAATTTCTGTTTCAGCTTGGCAAGTTTTTTTGGACCTTCCAGCAGTCGAGTCTCGAGGCGACGGATCTTTTTTTTGAGGGTCTTGAGCTTCATAAGGGAATGAGAGCGGCTTGTCTAAATAGAGATGGACGATCGATTTCGAGCTTAATGACGAAATCTCGCTAATGTCACGTCATTGTTTCGCGGCGAGGTCGATTCGGCTGACTTCTTCGCCTTTCACTTCGTACCTTCCTCGGCCATCATGCCGAAACGGACGCTTTCACTTGCAAACTGGCAATGGCTCCAGACGATTACGAAGTAGGAGAAATACATGTCCCCGAGAGAATCAGCTGGTTGCTAACCATTCCCATTGCCTTTCACGCCGGCGTTTCCTCGCCGCCGCCGGACTCCTGAGCGCTGCGGCGTGGCTCTTTCCACGACATCTCTTCGCCGAAGGTGAAAACATCATGCTTGCGGCGCGCAAACGTGCAGAAACCGCTAACATCACCGTCGAAGCCTTGCGCGAAAGTGTGCGTGCACTTATCGGCTCCGGCGGAAACATCGCCGTCCTCACTGGAAGAGACGGCAAAGTGATTATCGATTCCGGTTATGCAACCTCTCGTGCCCGGATTACCGACGCTCTAGCTAAGATGGATCCAGGCCCGATCAAACATCTCGTCAATACGCACTGGCATTTCGATCACACCGACGGCAATGAATGGATGCACTCGGACGGCGCGACAATCTTCGCGCATGAGAACACTCGAAAACACCTTTCCACGACCACGCGTGTCGAAGGTTGGGACTTCGCCTTCCCGCCGTCGCCGGCAGGCGCGATTTCGGCCGAAGTCGTCGATAAGGAAAAAAGGCTGTACCTTAATAGTACCACTATCGCGCTCTCTTACTACGGGCCCAGCCACACTGACGGCGACATCTCAGCCCACTTTGTTGAGGCTGACGTACTTCACACCGGCGACACCTGGTGGAACGGCCTCTATCCGTTCATCGATTATTCCACCGGCGGCCATATCAAGGGCATGATCAAGGCGGCGGAAGCGAACCTGGCCAGAGTCACGGACAAAACCATCGTCATTCCCGGGCACGGCAAAATCGCTGGGAAACCAGAGCTGGCCGAATATCGGGACATGCTGGTGACAATTCACGACCGTGTCGCCGCGCTTAAGAAAGAAGGCAAATCCCTCGAAGAAGCGATCGCAGCGAAGCCGACCGCAGCCTACGACAGCAAGTGGGCTAACTCTTTTATCACTGGCGATGTCTTCACCAAATTAGTCTACGCCGGAGCGTGACGGCTACGCTTCGTTTCGCCGCGTTGGAAAAGTTAAAAGCGTTACATCGTTACAACGTAATTTTGCTCTCCCCTTTGGGAAGGAATTGAGGTGACGGTCTGACTTTAGTCCTCTGGCTTCTGATCTCTACCCTCTGACTTCTGACCTCTGCCCCTTACTCGCAATACACTACGCCCTCCGGAAAAGTGCAGCTGGGATCAAAGCCATAGGCCGGATACCAGCAACCATCATCCGCCAGATAATAAGGACAGCTATCCATCACCACGATAGTATAGGTAGCAAGCCACCACGTTCGATCGTGGGTTCCGATGTTAAAGTGAACATCGGTCCGTTCACGAGTGCTTCTATGCAAGCTGAGCTGCTCCTTGGTCTCGCGTCCATTTCGAAAAACAGTCGTGCTGCGTGACACACTCCCGCTTTTTTCCTGAACCCGGGTGCCTTCGCGTTCCTTTGCACTAACTTTCTCGTTAACCTTCGCGCCTCCTTGTGTAGTGGCGTTTTCCTGAGCGCTGGTCCGTGCTCGCTCGCTCTCTTTTGGCTGAACGCCCTTGGTGACTTCACGCCCCTCATTGGCCTTAACGTTTTCTCCGATCTTGGCTTTATCTGTCTGCGCCGGACTAGGCTGTTGCTTTTCGTCGGTGGATACTTGCGCGCCAGCAGACAAAGCGATTACTAGCCCAACCGCGATTAACGATAATAGTTTCATACCCTTCTCTCCTCTTCTTTAGTGATAATATCGTTCACCACGGGGTCGTCGGACTCCATTTGTTTACTCGAATGTCCCAGTTGCCTTCGATTTGCGGAGATTATTCGATCTTCACGATTTTTACGGTGCGGCCGTCTTCCAGAGTGATGCGATTGCCCAGTTGCGATGCGAGAAGCGCTTTTCCGAGCGGCGAAATCCAACTCACCGCGTCAGGCCCGGAGTCGAGTTCGTCAACGCCGACAATGGTGTGAGTCTCCGTTTTGTCGTGCAGATCTCTCAGAGTCACAGTTGCGCCGAAAAAAACGCTCTTCGATGGGCCTTCCGGCGGCTCGACGATTTTGACGGAACCGAGAATCTGTTTGAGCTCTGTGATCCGTTCGGACTTGTCGCCCGCCGCGCACAACGCGGCCAACTCAGCTTGCAATCGCGCCGCTCCTTGGGCCGTTATGTAATTGACCGCGCCCGGTGGCAATCCCGAGGACGATCGTTTCCTGCCGCTTCGCTGCGGCGGATCGACATCTTCCCGTACGAAAGCTCTGCTCACGGATGAGAATCGCCTCTCAGTGCGATCTTGAGCGTTCAGCGTTTCCGTTAGAGCATCTAAGCAGAGCCGGCGCTTGATCACCAATCTCTGCCTTCCGGCTACGCTTCGCTTCGCCCCGTTAGAAAAGGTAAAAACGTTACATTGTTACAAAGTAATTTTCCCTCTCCCTCAGGGGAGAGGATTAAGGTGAGGGCTCGGAGTTCTGCCCACGCCGGCTTGTCAGGTCGAAGCTTTAGCGAAGATGGAAAGCCTCGGCGAAGGCAGCTGATCTCTGGATCGACAGCCTGGCCTCGTCGATACTGGCAGATGAGCTTCATCAGCCTCGAGCAGTTGCCGTTTGTCGGTATGTCGTATGAGTTCGTCGGCGAGAAAGAAGGCGCGCCTTTCTCGGCCTATATCGTTGGGGCAAAGCCCGGGCAAGGCCCGCCGCTACATAAACATCCCTACGTCGAGGTCGCATTCACCATCGAAGGCCAGGCCACGATCACGGTTAGAGATGAACAACGCGAGGTGAAGGCAGGCGGCATCGTCGTCATTCCGCCAGACACGCCGCACCGGTTCGTCAACTCCGGCGATACGACACTGCGTCAGATCGACATTCACGCGAGTCCAAAATTCATCCAAACTAACTTGTGACTCTGTCTGACCTCTGATTTCTGCTCTTTGCTCCCCGCTTCTTGCTCCCTGCTCCCTGCTCTCTACTTTCGAGGCGCTCCGCGTAACGTCACCATGGCCATCCGAATCCTTGTCACCGGCGGCACCTTCGATAAGGAATACAACGAGCACACAGGGCAGCTCTTTTTTAAAGACACCCACATCGCGGAAATGCTTCGACTGGGACGTTCGCGGGTCGAGGTTACCATCCGCACCATCATGATGGTCGACAGCCTGGAGATGACCGATACCGATCGCGCCCTCATCGTGCAGAACTGCTTCCGGTCGCAGGAGGATCGCATCGTCATCACCCACGGCACTGACACCATGACCGAAACCGCCGCGGCGATTGCGGGCGCAGTTACTGGAAAAACCGTCGTTCTCACGGGCGCGATGATTCCCTATGCCTTCGGCAGCTCCGACGGTCTCTTCAATCTGGGCAGTGCGCTCTCGTTTGCGCAGGTGCTGCCGCCCGGTGTTTACATCGCCATGAATGGCAAATGTTTTACCTGGGACCGTGTCCGCAAGAATCGCGAGCGGGGCGAGTTCGAGGAGATCACCTAGCCACTCGCCGCGGCTTGCTCAATCGTTTGGGCGCTTTCCTCTGCCAAGCCTTTCTCATCGCAGCCTCGAGAACGCGCCGTGTTATTTGCCTCAACAGCACTTGAGTGCTTCCACGGCGACCCCAGCCGCCAGGCACCGGTTCAAACATTTCGGGATGCTGGCTGGTTAGCTCCTGCTGCTCCTCCGGTGAAAGAACAAGAACGCCGCGTCCTTCATTCGGATAACCAAGGGTCGCGAATATCCTACCACCAACCCGAAAATCCGGGTGACCCATGTGAGCAGCCTCGGCTGCTTCAGGAAAACTGAGCGCCATTTCTCGGAACTGTGCCGCAGTCATCTCTTCATTTGCTTCGGTTCGTCTTCACCCTCGATAAAAATAAAGGCGGTCCTCGACCTATCACTAATCACCATCTCTTCTCCCCTTCTCCCTGCTCTTGCGCGATCTCGTCGCTGACTATAACAGAAGTTGATGAGCAAATCTGTTTTGGTAACTGGCGCGACCGGCACGATCGGGCGAGACGTAGCGAGGCGACTTTCCGAAAGGGGCGTATCTGTGCGTGCGGGAGTGCGCGATCAAGCCAAAGCGAGAAAACAATTTGGCTTGAACATTGCACTCGCGCCATTCGACTTTGAAAACGAGAAAACATTTGCCGGGGCACTCGAAGGGGCGGAGAAAGTTTTTCTTCTGCCGCCACTGCTGCCAAATCAGCTGGAGGTAATGAATGTATTTGTCGATGCCGTGAAACGCGCTGGCGTCCGTCACATTGTGAAACTTTCGGCGATCGGTGTCGATGACGAGACGCAGCCCACGCCCATAAAATGGCATGGCGCAAACGAACAACACATTCGTCAATCGGGTCTGGTCTTCACATTTTTGCGGCCGAATTCGTTCATGCAAAATTTCTTCACCTACTTTCCCCCACGCAACGGAGTGATTTATCTGCCGTGGGGGAATGGGACAGCGAGCTTTGTCGACACCCGCGACATCGCGAGTGTTGCCGCGAGGGTCCTAACAAGCGACGGGCACGAAGGAAAGATTTACACCCTCACCGGCCCGGCGACGCTCGGGATTGCCGACGTAGCGCGAATTCTTTCCGAGGTAACGAGGCGTGAGTTTAAATACGTCGACGTGCCGGAAGCTGCCGCGCGCGACGGAATGATTCAAGCGGGTGTCCCGCAGTGGCAGGTGGAGCTGGTAATGGAACTGCACGTAGTCAATAAACAGAACCGTTGGAGCGCTGTCACATCCGACATCGAAAAAGTCACAGGTACTCCTCCAACCGATTTCGTACAGTTCGCCCGCGACTACGCCGAAAAATTTGGAGTGAGCTAAAAAATCGACGCCGCATTTCACACGGCCGGGCGTACAGTTCGGCGATCCCTGGTTTGGCAAATCTCATGACTCGCTCGCATCTGTAGAGGATACGGTGCACGTTTAGTTACTAACAACCTGCACCGAGGAAATGGATACAATTCGACATATTCAACTGCGTTGGTTGCAAGGCACACTGAGTGACGTAACCGTACGCAGCATTCAGCTTTGGCAGGCGACGCCCCACACATGGCAACCGGCGATTAACGCGTTCCGCTGCGAGACGGCGGTGAGCATTTGCGTCGACCTGGCCGGTATCGACAAATCGCTGATCGATCTTCGAGTCGAGCCGCGTCGGGTCACGGTACGAGGTTCGCGCGAGGCGCCGGAACCGACTGATCAGACCGTGCAAATGCTCGCCTTGGAAATCGATTACGGCCCTTTTGAACGGGAGTTCGAGCTACCGGCCGATGTGGACGTAAAGCAGGCGCGCGCGGAACAGGAGAACGGTCTTTTATGGATTTATCTGCCACTGAAACGTTAAACGAGAAGGGTGTTTCCGTCCTCCAACCCCAAGGCAGTGCACCGGCAGCTGCGGACAAAATGGCGCGGATTGACAGCGCCATGGGTGGCGGTGCGCCGCGCATCCCGGAAGAACTCTCAATCCTGCCCGTTCG
Source organism: Verrucomicrobiota bacterium (assembly GCA_003220075.1). GTDB lineage: Bacteria > Verrucomicrobiota > Verrucomicrobiia > Chthoniobacterales > UBA10450 > AV69. Next base: position 3,015 of record QHRJ01000224.1, on the reverse strand, counting down.
CGGTTTCGTGCT
>QHRJ01000224.1:0-2978 GCA_003220075.1 Verrucomicrobiota bacterium | reverse complement strand
CGCGCGGAACAGGAGAACGGTCTTTTATGGATTTATCTGCCACTGAAACGTTAAACGAGAAGGGTGTTTCCGTCCTCCAACCCCAAGGCAGTGCACCGGCAGCTGCGGACAAAATGGCGCGGATTGACAGCGCCATGGGTGGCGGTGCGCCGCGCATCCCGGAAGAACTCTCAATCCTGCCCGTTCGCGGTTTCGTGCTGTTTCCTGGAGTGGTTCTTCCCCTGACCGTTAGTCGTCCTGCATCGATCAAGTTGCTGGATGAAACCTTGCCGATCACGAAAGTCGTCGGATTCCTGACGCAGCGCGATGAGCAAAAGGAAGAGCCCACGCCGCAGGATCTCTATCATGTTGGGACGGCAGCTATCGTTCTAAAACTGCTGCGGCAAGCGGAGGACCAGCTCGTCATCGTGGTGCAAGGCCTGCGACGCTTTGCCATTCGAAAAATCGTAGCAACGGAGCCATACTTGCGCGCCGAGATCGATTTGCCGAAATCGATCTTGCCGGAGCAGAACACCGAATGGCAGGCTGAGTTCCAAAATTTGCGCGACAGCGCAGCGCGCCTTGCGGAGTTGCGACCGGATGTGCCGGACGAAGCTGCTGCCGTCATCCGCAATATCGATGATCCGGAACAGCTCACGGATTTTCTGGCGCCCAATCTCGATATTCCAGTCGCGCAGAAGCAAGCAATTTTGGAAGAGCTTGATCTCAGGAAACGGCTGCGCGCTGTGCAAACTCACGTCTCAGCGCAACTGGAGGTCGCACAGATCCAGCAAAAATTGCAGGAGGATGTGAAATCGCAGTTCAGCGACGCGCAGCGCAAAGCGTATCTGCGCAGCCAACTGAAAGCGATCCAGCGCGAGCTTGGCGAAGGCGATACCGGCGCGGACGAGCAGGTAGCGCGCTTGCGGATCCGACTGGAGGAAGCAAAACCACCAGCCGAGGTGATGGCGCAGGCCGAGCGCGAGCTAAAGCGGCTCGACATTATTCCGCCAGCCAGTCCTGAGTATTCAGTTATCGTTAGCTACGTCGAGACGATCGCGGAGCTGCCGTGGTCGAAGTTGAGCGAAGACAATCTCGATCTCGACAAAGCGCAGGAGATTCTTGATCGCGATCATTACGATCTGGAAAAAGTGAAACGGCGCCTGATCGAGTATCTCGCGGTGCGCAAACTAAACCCGCAGGGACACGGGCCGATTTTATGTTTGCTCGGTCCGCCTGGAGTCGGAAAGACCAGTCTGGGTCAGTCGGTCGCGGATGCTCTGGGCCGGAGGTTTGTGCGAATGAGCCTGGGCGGTATTCGTGACGAGGCCGAGATCCGGGGACACCGCCGCACCTACATCGGCTCGATGCCGGGACGCATAATTCAGGAGCTGCGTCGCGCCGGCACCCGCAATCCCGTGATGATGCTCGATGAGATCGATAAGGTCGGCACCGACTTTCGCGGCGATCCTGCGAGCGCCTTGCTCGAGGTGCTCGATCCACGCCAAAACAACGCTTTTGTCGATCGCTACCTCGACGTGCCCTTCGATCTTTCGCAAATCATCTTCATCGCGACCGCGAACTACATCGGCGGAATTCCCGGACCGTTGCTCGATCGGATGGAGTTGATCGATCTGCCGGGCTACACCGAGCGCGAGAAACTCGAAATCGGAAAGCGTTACTTGTTGCCGCGCCAGCTGAGCGAAAACGGGTTGAAATCGGACCAGGTCACCTGGGACGAGGAAGCTCTGAGGCTAATTATCACCGATTACACGCATGAAGCCGGGGTGCGCGAGCTGGAACGACAGATCGGAGCCGTGTGCCGGGCGCTCGCGGCGCGTGTTGCGCGTGGCACGACGGAACACGTCGAAGTGACTGTTGCTTTGGTAAGAGAGACACTCGGGCCGGCGCGTTACGTGCATGAGCAACGGCTGACGACAAACGCGCCGGGAGTTGTTACCGGTCTCGCCTATACGCCGACGGGCGGCGAGATATTGCACATCGAAGCGGCACGCTATGCGGGCAAAGGGAACATCACCCTGACCGGGCAGATCGGTAATGTGATGAAGGAATCTGCTCAGGCAGCGTTGAGTCTGGTGCGTAGCCGCGACGGCTCGATCGGTGTCAATCCGGAGGACTTTCGAAAATACGACATCCACGTCCACGTGCCCGCTGGGGCAGTGCCTAAGGACGGACCCTCGGCGGGCGTGGCGATGTTCACTGCGTTAGCGTCGTTATTCAGCAACACGCCAGTGCGTTCAGATGTGGCAATGACCGGTGAAATCACTTTGCGCGGATTGGTTTTGCCGATTGGCGGACTAAAAGAGAAGAGTCTTGCCGCGATGCGCGCCGGCATTTCCACAGTCTTGATCCCAAAGCTGAATGAGAAAGACTTGGTGGAGATTCCTGAAGAAGCGAAGCAAAAACTGAAATTCATCCCGGTTGAAACCGTGGACGAAGTGCTGGCAAACGCGCTTGAGCGCACAAGCTCCGATCAGCCTCCTTCATAAAAGGAGCGCCTGAAGCACGCACGCGGCACCTTACCAATTGCGCTCCTGTTTCTTCAGCAGTTATTTGTCATTCCGACCGAAGTCGTACTCTTACCAGGGCAAATAATTAGAGATGTCTCGACTGCACTCGACATGACAAAGGTGGTCATTAACCAACCAAGCAGGATCGACCGTAGTGCGAGCTTCATCGACGGCGAGATGAAAGGTCGGCCGTCGCGCTGCGGCCGTCATTCCTCCGCGCGTCCTACATTTTCCCTCCCATGAAAACCAACCGGATCGAAGCATTCAGCGATGGCGTTATCGCCATTCTCATTACCATCATGGTTTTGGAGTTGAAAGCCCCGCACGATCCAACCCCGGCTTCATTGGCGCAGATGTGGCCGATCTTTTTTGCGTATGTCCTCAGCTTCATCATCATCGCGATCTACTGGGTCAATCATCATCATCTCATTCACCTCGTGACCCGGGTCGATTCGATCGTTCTTTGGG
>QHRJ01000312.1 GCA_003220075.1 Verrucomicrobiota bacterium | reverse complement strand
CGAAGTTCGAATGACAAGATCGGAGGGTAGGGAAGAGAGGACGGAGGTTGGAGATCGGAGAGCAGTGGTCAGCGATCCTCGCGGCATTTCAGCATCTCGGCGTTTCTGCGCTCCACGTTGTAGCGGCGGTCTGTGACTGCCGAAATCGGCGGTCAAGCATCATCCATCCCGCCCTTGCAGTTCCAGGCGGGCGTTTTATACAAAGGTATGTCGGAACACAAAGTAACTCTGCGTTGGGAGCGCGGCGGCGCTGAATTTGTTTATCAAAAATATCCGCGCGATCACAGCTGGAGCTTCGACGGCGGCCACACCATGACGGCTTCGGCTGCGCCGGCTTATCTTGGCAATCCTGCCAACGTCGATCCCGAGGAAGCGTTCGTCGCCTCGCTCTCCAGTTGTCACATGCTCACTTTTCTCGCGATCGCATGTAAACAAAAGTTTGTGCTCGATGATTACACCGACGAAGCGGTCGGCCATATGGAGAAAAATGCGGAAGGCAGATTGGCGATTACGCGGGTGGAGCTGCACCCGAAGATTACTTGGTCGGGCGATAAAAAGCCGAACGCGGAGGAGCTGGACAAGATGCATCACGGCGCGCACGACCAATGTTTCATCGCTAACTCGGTCAAAACCGAAGTGACGGTAGTGCAGTAGTTTTAACCGCCGATTACCCGCCACGACGCGCAACCTGCTGATATCGGGATAAGCGAAAACCGATTTCCGCGAAACACGCTAAATGCGGCAAACTTGTAGAATTATTTGGGGGCGGCGGATCATTTCGCCGGTTATGACGCAATAGGAGCGTCGCAATGGCTGCTTGCTCGCCCGGAAATGTGTTCGACGACTTGAGCGATAGCAGGGACCAGGATTAGCGATTCCAGCCTCAGAACGTTGATAGAGAAATCCGTTTCATCCGTGTGATCTGCGGTTAAATATGTCCGATCATGACCGGGAAAGAGAACGCGCAACAGATGGAAAAAATCGTCAGCTTGTGCAAGCGGCGCGGATTCATTTTCCAATCAAGCGAGATTTATGGCGGACTCAACGGGGTATGGGATTACGGACCACTCGGGGTCGAGCTCAAAAATAATCTTAAGCAATATTGGTGGCAGGTGATAGTGCGCGACCGCGACGACGTCGTCGGATTGGACGGTGCGATCCTGACCCATCCGGCGGTGCTGAAAGCGAGCGGGCACGTCGACACCTTTACCGATCCGATGGTCGATTGCCGGACTTGCAAAGCGCGATTGCGCGCGGATCAGCTCGCGGAAAAAAATGCGGTGAAGCAGTGCCCCAACTGCGGCGGTAAAGACTTAACTGAGGCGCGGCCGTTTAATTTGATGTTCCAAACGCAGATGGGAGCATCGGCCGATCCGGCATCGATCGCGTATCTGCGACCGGAAACAGCGCAATCGATTTTCGTGCAATTCAAGAATGTGCTCGATGTATCGCGCAAGAAACTGCCGTTCGGAATCGCGCAGATCGGCAAAGCGTTTCGAAACGAGATTAATCCACGAAACTTCACCTTTCGCTCGCGCGAGTTTGAGCAGATGGAGTTGGAATATTTTTGCCGGCCGGAGCAGGGGATGGATTTGCTGGCCTACTGGTTGAAAGAGCGAATCAAGTTTTACGAGGAAATCGGGATCTCCCGGAAACGACTCCACATTCTCGATGTGCCGGAAAAAGAGCGCGCTTTTTATTCTAAAGGGACGTTCGACATCGAATACGAGTTCCCCTTTGGGAGACAGGAGCTCGAAGGCGTTGCCTATCGCACCGACTACGATTTGCAGCAGCACATCAAGGCCAGCGGCAAGCCGCTCGATTATTTCGATGAGGAAACGAAAGAGCGTTTCGTGCCTCACGTGGTCGAACCGAGCGCGGGGGTCGATCGCACGGTGCTGGCGCTGATTTGCGACGCTTACGACGAAGACACTGCGCCGGATGAAAAAGGAAAAATGGAAACGCGCGTCGTGATGCGATTCCATCCGCGAATGGCGCCGATAAAATGCGCGATCTTTCCGCTTCTCCGGAACAAGGAAGCACTGGTGGCGAAAGCACGCGAAGTGCAGGCGTTGCTGCGGCCGCACATGAACGTGTTCTACGACGAAGGGGGCGCGATCGGACGGCGTTATCGCCGGCAGGATGAAATCGGGACGCCATTTGGGGTGACGATTGACTTCGAGACACTCGGCGAAAAGGGCGAGGAACTGCGCGATACGGTGACACTACGCGATCGCGATTCGATGAAACAGGAGCGTGTCACAATCAAAGATTTGCCGCAACTCATTTCATCTAAGATTCGTTAAGGGTAACAATGACGGGCAGGAGATTGCTCCGCATAATCATGGGTCTTGTTGCAGCGAATGTAGTTGGCGTCGTGTTCTGTTTTGCCTTCATCCTTTTGTTCCAATTCCCGGATCAAGTCGGCCTGCCGTCGAGAGCGCAACGATGGTTTTATGGTTTCGCCGTCATGGCAATTTGGCCAAGTCTCGTTCTGGTTCCGATGTCGATGGGGATTGCCGCCGCATATTTTTGGCGAAGCCTTTTCTTCAGCCTTTGGGAGTATTTTCTCTGGTGGGTTATTACCTCACTGATTAGTCCATTCGGCGCCTATTTCGCCTTCAAAGAAGGAGCGGTCTGCTTATTGATTGGATTTCCGATTCTCTTTGTCTGCGGGTTT
>QHRJ01000223.1 GCA_003220075.1 Verrucomicrobiota bacterium | reverse complement strand
GTTATGCGACTTCAGAGAATATCGCGCATCGTCCGCTCTATCCGTCGAGGATGCAGCCACTAATCCGGGCGGGTGTGGCGCGAAGATTGATCACCGCTCAGGCAATCCTCCGACGCTACAATTGCGGCCTGAAAATCTGGGACGCTTATCGGCCGCGTGATGCCCAGGCACAATTGTGGCGACTCGCTCCGAGAAATGATTACGTGGTCAATCCACGCGCTGGTTCCGGTTCGTTCCACAGCTGGGGCGTGGCGGTTGATGCAACTCTGGTAGACGATTGGGGGCGGCCGCTCTCGATGCCAACCGATTTCGATGACTTCACACCGGCGGCGATGCTCCGTTACACTGGCAGCGATCCGCTCGTGCGCAATCACTTGTATCTTCTGCAAACAACAATGGCGGACGCCGGCTTCTATGGATTGCGCACCGAATGGTGGCATTTCACTACTAGTGACTGGAAGCGTTACGTTCCAGAACGGCTTGCGAAACTTAGTAACGCCGTCGTCCTCGCCGCAACTAAATGACCGCCTTTCTTCACGCCCTCCAGCGGCAACCGGAATACGTTCACATCCTCATCAATCCTCTACCGATCTACGGCTTGGCGATAAGTTGGATCGGATTGGTCATTGCATTTTTTCTGCGGAGCCGGCGTGCGCAAATCGCAACCCTGGCTCTCATCCTAATCAGCGCCGTCTCGGCCTGGCCGGCATATGAATTCGGCGAGGAAGGTTACGATCGCGTCTTGTCGATGACTGATGACGACGGACACGCCTGGCTCGACGAACACCAGCGTCGCGCGGAGCAACTCATTTATTTCTTCTACACCTTGGCGGGACTAAGCGCGGTCGCGATCGCCATCCCGATAAAATGGCCCAGAACTTCAACCTCACTTGTAATCACCACCATTCTGCTCGGCGCAATTGTTCTCGGAATGAGCGGATACATCGCCTATGCCGGCGGTAAGATTCGGCACAGGGAATTTCGAACCGAGCCGCCACCGAAGAAAACGACCGAGGGGTAGTCGTGCCAGAGCGCGCTCTCCAAATTTTTACGCGCGACAATGGCTAACGAACTAGATCGCGCGGAACAAAAAGTCGAAGACCGCAGCGCTCCCCTCAAGAAGGAACTTGGCCTGCGCGACCTCGTGCTTACCCAAATCCTGTTTATTGTCGGCTCAAGCTGGGTCGGGACCGCGGCCAAGCTCGAGCAATCACATCTCTTCTTCTGGCTGCTTGCCATCTTACTTTTTTACATTCCCCAGGCGGCGGTTGTAATTTACTTAAATCGCCTCATGCCGTTGGAGGGTGGCATCTATCAATGGGCCAAGATCGGGTTCAACGAATTTGCGGGCTTCATCGTGGCATGGAATGTCTGGCTCCTCTCCATCACGGTCATCGCGCTTGGGGGAATGTTTGTCACGACCAACATCTCCTACGCTATCGGCGAAGGCGCCGCCTGGATGCCGAACAACAAATGGTGCGTCTCATTGATTAGTAGCGCCCTCGTGATCGGCCTTGGCTGGACCGCCGTACGCGGTCTGGCGTTGGGGAAGTGGGTTCATAACGTCGGCGGCCTTGTCATGCTGCTGGTTTACGGCACACTCATTGCCTTGCCGTTTATCGGCCTGGCGCGCGGCGAACTAAGACAATATCATCCGCTCCAGATCGCTGCGCCCACGGTGTCGCTGTTCTATTGTCTTAATATCTTCAGCAAACTGGCGATCGGCGCGCTAAGTGGATTCGAATACGTCGCAATTCTTGCCGGCGAAACGCGCTCGCCCGCAAGGGACATCGGTCGCTCGGTCATCATCGCCTCTCCCGTCATTGCTTTGGCATTTATTCTGGGCACGAGCTCGGTCCTTGCGTTTGTTGGCAATAACCCCATCGATTTGATTGGGCCCGTGCCGCAGACCTTGCGTCTTGGGCTGCGCTCATTCCCCATCGCAGGCGCGATCGCGTCCGCTGGCATCATCCTGATGACGGTGCGAACTATCTCTTCAACCAGCGTTCATTTCACGGGCACCTCGCGCTTGCCCATGGTCGCGGGCTGGGACCGGCTGCTGCCAGTTTGGTTCACGCGGTTGCATCCAAAATACAAAACGCCAATCAACTCGATCGTTTTCGTCGGCATCATCACGCTAGTCATTGCTATTTCCAGCCAAATTGGCGCTGGGATCCAAGAAGCGTTTCAACTCGTCGACAACGCAGCTAATGTTTTTTACGCTATCGTCTACTTGAGCTTGTTCGCCATTCCGATTTTCGGGACTTCTTCTGTTCGTTCCGGCGCGCCGGTGTGGCTGCGAGTGGCATCGGCCTGTGGCGGTTGTGTCTCATTGCTTGCCATTTTTTTTACCGTCTATCCCATTATCGACGTGCCGAACCCGCTAATTTTCGGCACAAAAATCGCCGTTGTCGCCATTGTCGCGAACGCCATCGGTGCCGCAATTTTCGCCGGCGCGCGGCGGAAGCGCGCCGCCTAACGCACACCTCGTGCACGCGAAAGAAACTCTGTCATCCCGAACGAAGTGAGGGACCTCACCTAAGCTGTTGGAGCACGCTAACTCAATTGCGTAATCATTCAGCAATTGTGAGGTCCCTCGCTCCGAAAGCATTCGGGGCTCGGGATGATGTAGCACGCGTTTTTTAACTTCGCCCGCAGCTCTCGCCGATCCAGCGCAGATAATCCGGATTGCCTTCAGCAATGTTGAGCTGCACTATTTCCGGAACATCGTACGGATGGAGCTTGCGCAACCGCGATTCGAATTCGGAGTAACGGGCCGCGGTCATTTTAAAAATCGCGAATACTTCCGCGCTCGTCTCCACTTTCTCCTTCCAAAAATAAATTGATTCTATCGAAGGCACGAGGTTCGCGCAGGCTACGATCGCATTTTCAACAAGTTCGTGCGCGATTTTCCGAGCGATTTCCGCGTCGGGAAACGTACTGAACGCGATGACAAATTCTTCGCTCACGCCGCAACCAATTCCGCCTGCCGGCAAATCCAGCCGCCGCCGAGGACAACGTCATCATCGTAAAACACCGCCGCCTGTCCCGGGGTAACTGCCTTTTGCGGGTCGTGCAGACAAATGCGCGCACGCTGATTTTCCATCGGCACCAGTGTCGCCCGCGTTCCCGGATGATTGTACCGAATCTTGACGGTGCATTCGACGGACCCCTCCGCGCTTCCCCTGGAGAGGCGAGCTCCCGCGAGCCCGGCGTCGCAGGAGCTCCGCCCTCCATTTTCAGCGAGCGTGACACAATCATCCTGGCGTGCCGCGATCCAATTCACGCGATCGATCTCGAACTCCTCCACCAGCAAATCTTCCGCCTGACCAACAATAACGCGGTTCGTTTCCGGATCGAGATCAACGACATAACGGGGCTGGGCCGCCCCACCCGGCAAACCTTTGCGCTGGCCAATGGTAAACATCTCAATCCCGTCGTGTGTGGCGATAAAGTTACCGTTGAGATCGTAAATTTCGCCGCGATGAAACTGGTTCTCGCCAAGATGCGAACGCAAGAATGCTTTGTAATCCTGGCCCGGCACGAAACAAATTTCCTGGCTATCCGGCTTGTCGGCTACTTTTAAGCCGAGTTTCCGGGCGATCGCGCGGATTTCTGATTTCGACATGCGACCGAGCGGAGTGAGGGCACGTCGTAATTGTTCCTGCCGCAAACTAAATAAGAAATAGGACTGATCTTTACGTGAATCGACGCCTTTGCGCAACATAGCGCGGTTGTAGCCGCGGTCGCCGGCCGCGGCATCGTAATGTTCAATGATCGCGTAGTGCCCGGTCGCGATATAGTCGCATCCGAGCACAGCTGCTTTCTGCCAAAGATTTCCGAATTTCAATTTCTCGTTGCACATCACACACGGATTCGGGGTGCGACCAGCCTGGTATTCGCTCGAAAAATAGTTGATCACGAGTTTTTCGAACTGGTCTGCTTCATCGATCACGTAATGCGGAATTCCGAGCACATGGGCGACGCTACGCGCGTCCGCCACGGCCTGTGGCCCGCAACATTTGTCCTCCGCCCGCGAAATGCAGTCTTGCGGCCACACTTTCATCGTCACCCCAATGACATCGTAGCCTTGCTCGCGCAGCAAATAACCAGCGACGCTGGAATCGACTCCGCCGCTCATCCCAAGAAGCACGCGCTGATGGTTTCGCGAATTCACCCGCGGAAAATCGGCGAGAGGTCGCTGCTGGTCAATCGTGGTCCCGAGGTCCTTATTCTGTCATCCCGAGCGAAAGCCGAGGGATCCCATTGCAAATCTTATCGGTAACTTCGACGGATCCCTCGACTCTCGCTCGGGATGACGGCACCTTCCGACTCACGTGCGCGCTATCACGCAACGTAAATCGCCATGGCAAATGGGCCGAGCGTCGAATACCAATTCGCTCGTCAGCAATCACCTGAATCGGCTGAAGTCTCTCGCGAAAACAATGATTCTCCTTGCCGCACAAATCCATCTCGTCGTGTCGACCGGTGATAGCCAATGCCTGCGTCAGTTTTCCGGGACCCGAACAAAGCTGATGAACTTCATGGACGTCGCGTCGCTTCCTCATCAGCGCAATTCCGCGAGTTGGCTCGAGCGCACGGATGAGAACGAACCCGTTTTCGTCTCCTTTCACCAACACGTTTAACATCCAATGAACACCGTAGTTAAAATAAACGTAGGCCGCTCCAGCTTGATTTCGCTCAACGAAGGCGCGTGCACTCGGGCGGACAAAGCAATGAGACGCTTCGTCTCCGATTGCGTTGTAGGCTTCCGTTTCGACGATCAGCCCAGCGCACGAACTCCAATTGAGCTCGCACCCAATGAGATCACGGGCGCAGCTCAACGGATCGCGCTGGAAAAAATCCCTCGCCACCATTTCGCCTCGCCCCGTCCGCGCTACAAGCTGGTTCACTTTTCCGGTTTGTAATAAAGCGGAAGCGTGATTTCGCATGAGACCGACTTGCCGTCGCGAAAAGCCGGGATGAATTTGGCATTGGCAAAATCATCGAGTGCAGCGTCGCCAAATCCCAAAAGCGGCGGAGATTCCTTGACAACTTTTTCTTCCTGCAAATTTCCACTGGCGTCGATTTTCAGCCAAAGATCGACCGTTCCGTCCACCGGCAGTGGCGCCTGTTGCGCGCTCGGATAATGCAACCCGGAAAACTTCGAGTCGCCGCCCAGGCAAAGCTGCGGTCCGATAAAATCGCTTTCTTTTTTGAGCTCGCTCTCTTCCTGATTCGAGAAAATGCGCAGCCGCGGTTTGTTATCAACCACTTCGAAGAGCACGGTGCCGTAAAAAACGACCGAGACCGGCAGATGATTACGCACCGCCGGAATCATTTTCGCGTTGGCCAGCACTCGCAGCACTTCCTGTTCGAGCAATTTTGAATCCGGCGTGCCCCGATAGGTGCCGCTCCATTTTAGTTCGCCCGTTTTCTCCACCCCCGCAGAGAACATTACTGCGGCATCTTTTTGCCCCGCTTTCAGCAACAATTTTTCGTCAATTCGATTGATAATCGCCTCTGGCGACTTGCCGATGAGCGCCGGGCGATACAGCGGCAGATCTTCGGCCGAACATTTCAGCGCTAACCCGAGAACGAGCAGGAAAACAAGACGGCGCATATGGGAGAAGAACGCAATAGCGCCAGCTAATGTTTGCAAGCGCAAACTATGCGACGCGGCCACAGCAGTTTTTGTATTTCTTTCCGCTGCCACAGGGACAGGGTTCATTGCGGCCGACTTTCGGACCACCGCGCCGTACTGGTAGATCGAGTTTCATTTCGCCAGCACCGTCACCATTCCCTCCCGCCATTGCCATTGCCGGTTGCGGCTGAGGAATCGGCTGCGACGCGGCAGATCCAGCAGCAGGAGCGTGTTCTTTCAGCAGAAATTGCGGAAGTGTGGCCAGGAAATTCTCGAATGCCTGCAGGTTCGAGGTGCTGCGGAAGAGATTGTGTAGCACTTCGTTTTTAATGTTCGCCATCAGCTCGACAAACATGTCGTAAGCTTCCGCTTTATATTCAATCAGCGGATCCTTTTGCGCATAGGCGCGCAGATAAACACCTTCGCGCAACGCATCCATCGCGTATAAGTGTTCCTGCCAAAGCCGATCAATCGCGTTGAGAATGATGTAACGCTCCAGGCTTTTCACCGCTGTCGGTTCTTCGTGCGAGGATTTGCGCTGATAGGCATCCTTGATTTTCTCGATCAAAAATTGCGCGTTTGCCTCAGGATCGCGCGTTTCGAATTGCGCGCGCTCTTTGTTTAATCCGAGCGGGAAGGTTGTATTTACCCACTGCAGCAAACCGGCGTAATTCGCGTCATCGCCTGGTTTGCCGGTCCCGAGATACTCCTGAACTTTCGCCGGCACCGCTTCATCGATCACCTCGTATATCAACGGGCGCGGTTCCTCGCTATCGATCACTTCATTGCGATACCCATAAACGACTTCACGCTGGTTGTTCATCACGTCGTCCATGTCGAGTGTGCGTTTGCGAATGAGGTAATTGCGTTGCTCCACTCGCTTCTGCGCCGTCTCCACCGACTTATTTAGCCATGGGTGTTCCAGCTCCTGCCCCTCTTCCAAACCGAACCGTTCCATGATTCTCGTCATCCGATCGGCCGCGCCGAAATTCCGCATTAGATCGTCCTCGAAGCTAACGTAGAAACGCGACGCACCCGGATCTCCCTGTCGAGCACAACGTCCACGCAACTGCCGATCGATTCGGCGCGACTCGTGGCGCTCGGTGCCGATGACATAGAGACCGCCTCGGTCTGCCACGCCCGAACCGAGCTTAATGTCGGTGCCGCGTCCCGCCATATTCGTTGAAATTGTGACCGTTCCGGCTTGACCGGCGCGCGCGACAATCTCCGCTTCCTGCATGTGATATTTCGCGTTCAACACATTATGCGGGATCTTTTCGCGCTTGAGCATGCGCGAAAGCAACTCACTTGCTTCCACACTTACCGTCCCAACCAGGACCGGCTGCGTTTTGGCGTGGCATTCCTTAATCTCGTTAATCACTGCGTTGTATTTCTCACGCCGCGTTTTATAGATGCGGTCATTGGAATCCTTGCGCGCGACCGGCCGATTGGTCGGAATCACTAAGACGTCGAGCTTGTAGATGTCGTGGAATTCGTTCGCTTCCGTTTCAGCCGTGCCCGTCATGCCAGCCAACTTTTGATAAAGCCGGAAATAATTTTGGATCGTAATGGTAGCGAGGGTTTGGGTTTCGCGATCGATCTGAACCGCTTCCTTTGCTTCCACCGCCTGATGCAACCCGTCGCTCCAACGCCGCCCCGGCATCTTGCGGCCAGTATATTCGTCCACGATGACGACTTTGTTTTCTTCCACGACGTACTGCACATCTTTCTCGAACAAACAGTAGGCGCGCAGCAGTTGTGAAATGTTGTGAATGCGCTCGGCTTGTGTGTCACAAAGCTGCTGCCGTTCGACTTTTTGCTTTTCCTTTTCCTCGTCGCTCAACGACTGATTTAGATCGATCTCAGTAAATTCGCTGATCAAATCCGGCAACACGAATGCATTCGGATCGTCCGGGTTCATGAACGATCGACCTTGTTCGGAGAGATCCGCTTCCTGGGATTTCTCATCGATGGTGAAGAACAACTCTTCCTTCAACGCGAAGAGTTCTTCTTTGCGCGTTTCCTGATAAAACGACAACTCGGCCTTGTCGATGGCCTTGCGCTTTTCCGGATCTTCCATCATCCGCAACAGTTGCTTGTTGCGCGGCTGACCGAGCTTTACTTTGAACATCAGCAACCCGCCTTCTTCCAGGTTACCGGCGTCGAACACTTCTTTGGCTTCGCTCGCAACCCTATTGCAAAGCATTGTCTGTTTGCGCACCAATTGCTCGACCAGCGGTTTCCACTTGTCGTATTGATGCGTCGAAATTGTCGCCGGTCCGCTAATGATTAACGGAGTGCGCGCTTCGTCGATCAGGATGGAATCGACTTCATCGACGATGGCGTAGTTGTAACCGCGTTGCACTTGCTGCTCACGCGTTGTCGCCATTCCGTTGTCGCGCAGATAATCGAAACCGAACTCGGAGTTCGTGCCATAGGTAATGTCGCAGGCATATTGCTGGCGGCGAACGCTCGGTTCCTGATCGTGTTGAATACAACCGACAGTGAGCCCGAGAAAGCTATAGAGCTGTCCCATCCACTCGGCGTCGCGTCGCGCCAGGTAGTCGTTCACCGTTACCAAATGCGCGCCGCGTCCGGTCAGCGCGTTCAAATACAACGGCAAAGTCGCGACCAGGGTTTTGCCTTCGCCGGTCGCCATCTCGGAAATTTTGCCGCGGTGCAATACGATCCCGCCGATGAGCTGGACATCGAAGTGCACCATTTCCCATTTCATCGGCTGATCGCACACGCTGAAGGTGTGTCCGCGTTCTGTGAGCCGTCGGGCGGCATTTTTTACAACCGCGAACGCCTCCGGCAAAATTTCATCGAGGCGTTTCCACTGCTCCTCTAGTGTGGGTAGTTTGGCCAAGTCCTCCTTCCAACTCGCAGTCAGTCCGCGCAGTTCATCATCAGAGAAACTCTGAAACTCCTTTTCCAACTCGTTGATCTGGTGGACGATCGGCGCCATTCGCCTGATCTCGCGCTGATTTTTCGAGCCTAAAATTTTCTTTAAAATCCAACCAACCATTTCATTTTTACTATCGTCGAGATTTGGCGATTTGTCATTCGAGTGAAGGCAGGGCTCTCAGCGCGTTAACTTTAAGGATTCGCCGCGATCCCGCGGCTTCCGCCTTCCCTCGGCTATCGCACGACGAGCCGCTCGACATGACAGAGGCTGCCGCTAACATCGCGCCATGAAGAAAATCATTGCGACTTCCGATGCGCCCGCCGCAATCGGGCCCTACTCACAGGCAATTCGGTCCGGCAATTTAATATTCTGCAGTGGCCAAATTCCGCTCGAACCGAAAAGCGGCCAGATAGTGTCGGATGACATCGGTGACCAAACCCGGCGAGTGTTGGATAACATCAGCGGCCTTTTGAAATCTGAAGGACTTTCCTTAGCTGACGTTGTGAAAACGACGATCTTCCTCACTGACCTCGGCAATTTCCAAATCGTAAACGAAATCTACGGTTCCTACTTCAACAACCAGCCGCCGGCTCGCTCGACGGTGCAGATTTCGGCGCTGCCGAAAGGCGCGAGAGTGGAGATCGAAGTGATTGCATGCGCGAATGGCGGCGCGACCGCCAGCGATACTTCCGGCTAGCTATTCGAGCGGCAGCTCGATTCGTTCGTCCTCGCGCGCAGTAATGACCACAACCGGGGGCCCCGCGCGCGAGCTGTGCTTTGGCCCGGCGCTCCGCCAGAATTCCGCAGTAATAGGCATGCTCGTACTCGCCTCTGATTCTCGTTAGAATTTGTTTGGCTTGGG
Source organism: Verrucomicrobiota bacterium (assembly GCA_003220075.1). GTDB lineage: Bacteria > Verrucomicrobiota > Verrucomicrobiia > Chthoniobacterales > UBA10450 > AV69. The sequence continues at coordinate 2,266 of QHRJ01000223.1, read as the reverse complement.
TATCGCTCACACCATAGCTCTTGCTGAAACGATCCGTCACGGCCAACAACAACGTAACCAACGCCTGCTGGTTTTCCGGTTCTGCCGCCAAAATATCGAGACAAATGCTCTCCGCTTCCGCGGGCTCATTCAGTAGGCGGTAGCGTTCGGCTTTCTCAAGCGCGCCTGGGATCGCGTCCTTTGAGAGTGTTTTCAACTCAGACATGCTTCGTTACGCGGTCACCAATTTTAACAATGTCACAGTTTTAACTTTTTACTTTCTTCTTCCTCCAAATCCATCCCAGCGGATCATAAAACTCGTCCACCACCCGTTCTTTCAAAGGAATAATCCCGTTGTCCGTGATTTGAATCTCCTCCGGACAAACCTTGGTACAACATTTCGTAATATTGCAGTAGCCGATCCCGTGAGCTTCGCGCAGCTCCCCCACCCGATCTTCGGTATCGAGCGGGTGCATCTCCAGCGCGGCCGCGTAAATCAAAAAGCGCGGCCCGATAAAGCGATCGTGCATCTGATGATCGCGTAATACGTGGCAGACATCCTGACAAAGAAAACACTCGATACATTTTCGAAATTCCTGCACCCGATCGATATCTTGCTGGTGCATTCGCCAGGTGCCATCCGGCGCATCGGGTGGGCGCGGTTTAAATCTCTTGATCTGCTTTTTCACCCGAAAATTCCACGACACGTCGGTGATCAAATCTTTCAACACTGGGAATGCTTTCATCGGCTCAATCGTGATCGGCCGATCCAGCGGCAGATCGCTCAACCGTGTCATGCACATCAGCTTCGGCATCCCGTTTACTTCCGCCGAGCAGGAGCCGCACTTGCCCGCCTTGCAGTTCCAGCGACAAGCCAGATCGTTCGCTTGCGTCGCCTGAATCTGATTTACGGCATCCAGCACCACCATTCCTTCGGAAACTTCGGTGGTGTAAGCGCGGAACTCGCCGCCTTTGGTATCGCCGCGCCAAATTTTGAAGGTGGCGTTCATCATCGTGATTCGTCACATCGAGAATCGTGAATCGTTATCTATCGACGCCATATCGCCATACAAAGGCGAAGCTTCCCCAGCCGACGAAGATGCTTCGGACTTCTTCTGCTCGCGTAAATAACGTATGTAGCCGTCAGTTAGCTGTCGCAGCCGCCAGCCCTTTTGCTTGAGGCGAGGGACGCGATTAACGGGCGGGTATTGCTCGTCCTCACAGGTATTCAAGTCCTCGATCAACTCCTCCAGAGAACCGCGCGACTGAAGTGTAAATTTAATTTGGTCCAGATAATGATATCGGCCGTGCCCTTCGGCGATGTTGTTTGTTAACGAAAGAGCGGCGCGACGCATCTGGCTCGCCAAACTGAATTTTTCGATGTCCGGTAATTCCTTGGCGACACGATACATTGCCTTTCGGAATTCGCGTGCAACCTGATAAACCTCCAAGTCTTCAAATGTTGATGCCGCCAGTTTCGTGGACATGTGTTTAGCGGGTATCACGATTCTCGATTTAACGCTTCTCGATTCAGGCCTCACTTCATTTCCTCAATCACTTGTTTGAGATAATCCGGCATTTCCGGCAAAGCCTCCAATCGGATTTGTATCGAGCCATCGGGCGCCTTCGAAATCATTGTGTTTACTTTGGCAAACCGCTCCTCCTTCTTCGGATAATCTTCGCGAAATTGTGCGCCACGGCTTTCTTTCCGCTCGAGCGCCGCCTGGGTTATTGCTTCCGAAACAACAAGCAGATTTTTTAAATCAAGTGCAGTATGCCAACCGGGATTGAATTCGCGATGCCCGCTGACGCTGACGCGATAAGCCCGTTCCCAAAAATTCTTCAAATGATCGAGTGCGGTCTTCATTTCCATCTCATTGCGAACGATACCAACATTGTTCTGCATCATTTCCTGCAAATCCTTCTGGACTTGGTAAGGATTCTCCCCGTCGTCTCGCTCAAATGGCGCAACTGCTTCGCGCGCGATAATCTCGATTGCTTCATTGTCAGTTCTGCCGTGCTGATTTTCCCTCGCGAATTTGGCGGCGAATTCCCCGGCGCGTTTCCCAAAAACGACGATATCGGAGAGGGAATTGCCGCCGAGACGATTGGCGCCATTAATACCGGCGGCACATTCACCGGCGGCGAACAAGCCGGGCACGCGCGACATTTGCGTGTCAGGATCAACATGAATTCCGCCCATAGCGTAGTGCGTGGTCGGTCCGACTTCCATCGGTTGCTCGGTGATGTCGATGTCAGCCAATTGCTTGAATTGGTGATACATGCT
>QHRJ01000311.1 GCA_003220075.1 Verrucomicrobiota bacterium | reverse complement strand
AATCGAACGGCAAGCGATTTCATTACCTCGGTCGCTCGCGGTAGTGACAATCTTTTAATCGGACGAGTTTTTGGCCCGGGCGCGGTAGGCCTGTATTCCAGAGCAAGCGATTTGCTGATGCGGCCCCTGGAACAATTCCTTAGCCCCATCAACGCTGTTTTCCTGCCGGCTTTGTCGCGTTTGCAATCGCATCCAGAAAGATACCGGTCTACATTTCTGCGTGTCTACGAGGCTATCGCACTGATAGGGTTCTTGTTTACAGGCTTGTTCCTCGCCCTGGCCCGACCTCTTACATTGGTAATGCTAGGGCAAAAATGGGAACAGGCGGCGATCATTGTTGGCGGGTTTACCATTGCGGCGTTTTGCGTTCCACTAGCTAATTCGTCCACCTGGTTATTCACAAGTCAGGGTCGTGGCAGGGATCTGTTAGTTGCACAGTCGATCAACGCTTGTGTCACGTTTTCCTCATTCATTATCGGCTTGCCATTCGGGCCTGTGGGTGTGGCAATCGCCTTTTCCGTAGCAAGTCTCCTGGTTAGATTGCCCATCCTCTACTTCGCTGTTGGACGACGTGGTCCCGTTAGAACAACGGACTTGTGGATGCGCTTCGTGCGGCACTTGCCTCTTTGGATTGTGGTCTTTGTTGTCACGTGGTTGACCCGCACGCTGGTTGGCAGCCTGGCCCCCCTTCTTCAGTTGATCATCTGCGGACCGGTTGGTCTTATTGCCGCTGCTGCGGTCATTTACAATTCTACTCCTCAACGAAAAGTGGCACTTCACCTTCTCGAAATTCTGCGAGAGTTGAAGAAAAAGCCGTAAAACAAGAACTACGACAATGCAGAACGACGATAGAAGTGACTATAAATATGTGTTCGTGTGCGGTCTACACCGAAGCGGGACCAGCATGCTCGGCCGCAACATTGCGAGATTGGAGAACTGCACCGGCTTTAAGAACACCGGCGCAGACATGGACGAGGGACAACTCTTGCAGGATGTCTACACCATCGATACCGAATTTGGTGGAGCTGGGAGATTCGGATTCGAACCAAGTACGCACCGGACAGAGACCTCAGAATTGTTGACGCCGGAGAACATCGCCAGATTACGCGCGAGCTGGCATTCCTACTGGGACAAGAGCAAGACGATTTGCGTGGAAAAAACTCCGGGAAACCTTCTCATGACGCGCTTTTTGCAAGCAGCGTTTCCCAACTCCTATTTTATCGTCGTCAAACGCCACCCCGTCCCAGTGAGCATCGCGAGCCAGAGGTGGAAGATCAATATAACCTCGTTGCACAGCCTTTTTGAGCACTGGCTGCATTGCCATGAGCTTTTTGAGCAAGACAAGAAGTATTTGAGGCGGGTATACGAATTAAGCTACGAAGATTACATTGCCGACCCTGCCCGCTATCATGCGGAAATTGCCGCCTTTATCGGCACACGCGTGCCGGAGCCGCCAAAGGAAGAGAAATTTTATTACGTGACCCAGTGGCGTAATCCCGCGGGCTTGCGGGTTCCAGAGGAAGCCATGGAAAACGTTACGGGAGCTCACAACCAGAAGTATTTTGACCGTTGGACAAAGCTGCTGACCGACTCTTCGTTCAAGGGGTATTATCGATATATCGCGAGGAAATACGAGCCGCGCTTTACTCCGTACGGCTACTCTTTAACCAAAGGGATGGGAAAGAGTGAGGAAGCACTTTGCGGCGGAAGCAAAACCTACGCTGTAATTGGACCCTTATGTTGCCTGGGGGCGGATGCGTTCTTCTTCTGCTGGCGCTTTGGGCTTAAGCTGAGGTGGCATACAAAACAGCGAATCAAAGCGCTACTGCCGCAATTTGTGCTCATGAGAATCAGACAAGCGCGGGCGAGAGCGGTGCGGCTCGGTCCGAAAGCGGCATAGCCGTTGGAGTCTTACCCGTTTCTATCGTGCTAACTGTTGCAAAAACGACCGTTTCGCAAGGCGACCCGCGTCGCGAAGCCAAGGATGTTGAGCGAATGACATGATTCAAAAGACTATTCGTGTTCATCCTTCGGTTGACGCACTGGACGCGCGTCTCCGTGAAGGGATGGCTACCCTTACACCTGTGAGCTTCGTCAGTTGTGCCGACGTCGCGGAGTGCCGGGACGGGGAGGCGATTATTAGTCTTTCCGGAGACGATGAGGTGATCAGGAAACTGCCGTCCGGCAACGTTCGATGTTTCCATCTGGCGGGCGCAGTTTCTCGCGAGGATACAGGGCTGGGTGGCAGCAGCATAGAGTTTGCTCAGTCGGAACGCCTGGACAAGCGGGTTCGTGGCCGAGCACTCGTACACCAACCGATACCCGGGTATTCTGGCCTGAGAACTGAGCCGAGCGATGAAATTCTGGCCCGTTGCGGAGGCAACCCGGTGTGGGTGGCCAGACCCCGACCGGCCTCATCGCTGGATGTCGTTTCTGTTTCTCTCCCGAAACTGGCCACCGGTGACATTTTGTTCGACTACTTCCACCGGAGTCGATTCTTCCAGGTGTTGCCGCTGTTGCATTTCTTGCGAGAAGTTACTGCGGGTACGGGCTGGGACAATCCGCCTTTAAGGGCGTGCCTGATGCTTGATGATCCGAATCTACATTGGCCTTCATATGGATTT
>QHRJ01000222.1 GCA_003220075.1 Verrucomicrobiota bacterium | reverse complement strand
GCCAGAACACCACGCCGACGTACATAAAAGTCGCGCACGGTTTGGTCGAGCGTTTCTCCGCTTTGGACGAGCGAGCTCCATTCCGGCGACTTAACGAGACGTGTGATGATGACACTGACGAAGCGAAACATTCCCAGGCGCTGCGCAATGTAGAACCCAGCTATCGCAACGATCGCGACAATGGCTCCGACCAAAGTTGGTCCGACAAGACTGGTTCGACCGGTAGCCTCGACCAGCAGCACCAGTCCCAGCAGCGTGAATACGATTTGGGTAACGACGCCGAGGGTGACATCGACAATCACACTCGCGGCTGCTGCGCCCATGGGAGTGCCGGTAATGGTGGCCAGGCGCGCGCGTACGATATCGCCGCCAACAGCCGCGGAAGGAATGAGATTGCTGATTGATTCGCCGATCCAGCGCATCCAAAACAAACTTTGCCAGCGCGGGCGCACCGCCTTTGGAAAAAGCACGTGCCAGGCGATGGCATCGAGAAGGATCGGCACAAAATGGAATGCCGCGATAGTGGCAATGGCCCAACCGGCGGCCGCGACGGCGGCGCCCACCGCAACCACCCCTTGCCGAACGAGCAGTATGGTAAATAGCGCCGCGCCGGCGAAGCCGAGCAGATAAATCGTGAGTTTGACCTTACCGCGCGTTTTCATGTTGGATCGAAGAATGATCGTGAACACGACACGACTTGGCCGCAAGTGACGATGCAAACGGGCTAGGGAACAAGCGACAATAGATGTGCAGAAGCACGTTCCTCCACGTAGCGACTCCCGACATTGTAGGGCAACCGCTCCCCGCTGCCTAATTGAGGACGGCAGGCGGGAGCGCCTGCCCTACACGATTCTCAGCGCGACGCTTCTGCCGTAACGGCGGTCGCTGGCCGCGGCTCTTCCACCGCGATAGCCACCGGCGCTAGCACGCGGCGTCGCATCGGCTTTAACAAGAGCGCACAGATCATCAGCCAAAGAACGCCGAGGACTATCGCCGCAACGACGTCGCTGAGATAATGCGCGCCAAGAGCAATGCGGCTAAATCCAACCAGCATCACCAGCATCGCCGCGGAAAGAATGATTAATCTTTGCCAGCGCTTCGATTTCATCAGTGGCAGCAGAAACAAAAGTAGCTGACCGTAGAGCAAAGTCGCTCCGATGGTATGGCCGCTGGCAAAGCTATAGCCCGACCAATCGACAAACCAGCCATCAAGAAACGGCCGGTGCCGATGGACGGCGAGCTTGAGTAATTCGTTTAGGAGCATGCCGCCAGGAACGGCGACAATTATTGTGACAAGAGCCGGCCAGGCACGTTTCCACACGAAGAATATCACGGCCAGAGACAGGACGACGCCGATCCATTGGGCTGAGCCGGGTTCACTAAAAAGGCGCAGCAGATTCACAAGGGCCTGGCTAAGATGGACATGGAACCAGCCGGCGATTTGATGGTCCGCACCGGCTAACGGATTGACCATTGCGAAGATGGCGCCGCTCTGAGGGGGAAGGGAGGCGTAAAACACAAAAAACGGTATTCGCATAATGTATGCGGGACGTCGCCTTCGTCCAATATTTGTTAAGCGAAACTTCAATTTTTTTTGTCAGGTGGTGCAGGAACGCCGGCCTGTGGCCTGTGTTCCTTCGCGGTAATGCCGCTTGCTCGACGCGGCGGGCACCCGCGGCATCTTCCCTGCTCCCTACTTCATGCCTAGAGCGTCCGGCATTACCTGACAAGTCCATGAAACCATATTTCCGACAATCCCACTTGCTCACATGGATTGAATCCGATACATCAAACACGACTCGCACATCCGATTCACTCATGTCTGCTTATTCCAATTTGCTATGCATAAAATCCACCTCCGACGAAATTTGCTAGTCTCACTTGTTTCGGGGATTCTTGTGGTTCTTGCTAGCGCCGGCGTATTCGCGGGAACCGAAGCGGAAATGCAACAAGCCGCGAAACCGGAGGAGGAAAATTCTCGCGATCTATTTTCCTTCGAGTCGATTTATACGCTGCGTAGCGATTTCCGCAATGAACCCCGGCTGGGCGAGGGCGATTCCTACTATAACGATTTCAGCTACGACCATCGTTTCCTCATTACCGGCAAGTGGTATTTCCGCACCGGGTTTGAGTACGAGCGCTACGATTTTGGCGGAACCGATAATGGGCTGCCCAATCATCTCCAAGCCCTCTACGGCCATTTAGCGATTGAATATGTGGTGAAGGACCACGCCGGCGCCGGCCTCGAGCTCGACCCTGGCGTTTATTTTCAAAACCGCATTACGGGGGATGCCTTTGATATTCCGTGGAAACTTTTCGTCTCGTTTCCGCTCAAGAAAGACAAGATTTTCGGGGTTATCGGCGTGGGCGGCGCGCTCTATCAGGACCCGATCATCGCTCCCGGTGGCGGGTTGATCTGGCTTTTCACCGACAAACTGCGGCTCGAGGGTGTGTTCCCGAAACCAGCGTTGGTTTACAATCTTAATGATGATTGGCAATTCCGCATCGCCGCCAATTTGGTTTACGAGAGTTTCCGCACCGACGATGTCTTTACGCCGCTGCACAAATTGCGCGAGCACAACGCCGTCGTGCAGTACAGCGAAGACCGTATCGGCTTGCAGGTGAAATATTCCGGAATCAACCACTTGAAGATTACCGCGGGCGCGGGTTACACCTTCATCCGCGATTTCGATTTCTTCCGCGTCGGTGTCAGCGAGAGAACCGATCCTGCACCCTATTTCCAGCTCAGCGCCGAAGCGAAATTCTAGGGAGACAGCGGGCTCACACCGTGTGCCGCTCAGGCTTGCAGACCCGTGTTTCCCGGGGAGACCGCTCACCCTAAATCTCGCTCCTCGCGGATGTGGAATAGGTTCGTCGAGATCGCGACCTTTCGGACCTGTAAACTTCTAGCGCGGTTATTTCCTCCGCAACCAAAACCGCTGCCACGCCAGGCGCGCCTGATTCTGGTTTTCAGCACCACCGGCCTTGGCGATGGATTGTTTGATTCGGCGGCGATTCGTAGCCTGAAGTTGGGTCATCCTGCCGCGAAGTTGATCGTGTGTGCGCACCGGACGAGGCAAGCGGTGGCTTTGCATAACCCGTGCGTGGACGAGGTCGTGCCATTCGGAAAATCTCCCTTTCGCCAACTTAGATTGCTCTGGCGCTTCCGACGTGATCGCCCGGACCTCGTCGTGGTGTTGCATGTCAATGAGGAAGTTTATCCGCTCGCTTACTGGATTAACCGGGATGCGGTAGTCACCTTCACGAATTCGAATGAAAGATACGCCTTTCTTTCCGCTCACCCCGTTAAAGTTGAAGATACCCAACACGCAGTCGTTTTGCCTCTGAAAGTAGCGCAGTATGCTGGCGGCTCGGCGGTCGCTCCGCGAATGATCTACGAGGTGAAGGTCGACGAACTCGCGGCCATTCGCGCTAGATTCGCCGACTGGATCGATCATGCCTACGTGGTTTTCCAAACAGGTGGAGGAAAGACTTTGTTCTGGAGGGATTGGCCGGTGGAACACTACGTAACCTTGATTCGCTGGTTTTCGGATCACTTTGCCCACAAGGTCATTCTCACGGGCGGAGTGGAGAATCTGGAAAGAGCCAATGCAATGGAACGCTCGTGCCCGGAGGTGATCAATCTTGCTGGTAAAACCACGCTTGCCGAAACCGCCACGCTGCTTCATCTCGCGAAGATGTTACTCACCACCGACACAGGGGTGATGCATCTCGGCTTCGCCGTCGATTGTCCTGTTGTTTGTTTATTCCACGATTTGTGCCCGGCCAAGGATTACTGTCCCTTGGATAAGTCGGCACGATACGTCGCCCTGCAACTAAAGCGCTCGCACCCGCAACAGCCACCGAGCGCTCGCGACATGGCAGGCATTTCGTGTGACGAAGTCAAAAGTGCAATAGCTGGCATGCTCGAGTGCTCGCGATAATTGCCCGCACACAGAATATCTTCGGCATTGAGACTTCGTCATTCGAGCTTCGTCATTCCCCTAGCGCCGAATGCGAAAGCGATCGGTGCTAGGGAAATATCTCGTCCAGTTTCCGGGCCGCGGCCTGACTGCCGTGAATTTTCAGGCGCCCGGTAAAAAACGCCCACTTGCCGCCCAAAGTGCCATTGGAAAGGGCCACCCAATTTTTGTCACTGGTGATAAAGGTGACATCGGGCTTGTCGACTTTCCCCCGCCCCATTTCGAATTTGCCGTCATTCACTTCGATCCACCATTCGCCACCACTCGGACCGCTCAGTTGCCATTGGTAGCGCAGGTGAACGCCTTTCGCCTTCTCCGCCTGAAAACTTTGACGCATCCCATCGAACACTTCTTGTGGCGTCGAATTGGCCGGCTCGTTCGATGCTGCCATGATTATGCCCAGGCCAATTGCTGCAACTACGCTCGCAATTCTTAGAAAAAGCACGGGTTTCATCTCTTCAATTATTTAAATCAGAATCGTTCCCGTCGCTTCAATCGGTTGTTCTAGCTCGCGCTACTCTTCGATCTTTCGAAGCAGAAATGCAGCGCCGATGAAGGTCACGAGCGCGCCGGCGAATAGGACAATGAGATCTACCAGGTAAAATCCTGCTCCGGCGTGATACATATTGACCAGCCGGAAAGCGCGGCAGAAATGTGTCAGGGGGAAAACTTCCGAAAGGTATTGGATTGCCTGCGGTAGTTGCTCGAGCGGAGCAAATGCGCCGGACAAGACAAAGACCGGCAACAAAAAGAAGACGGAAAATTGAATCGCTTGCGTCTGGGTCCTGGAAAAGGCGGAGATAAGCAGACCAAGTCCGAGGGAACAAAGTAAAAACAGCAGACAGATCAGCATGAGGGCGGGTGGTTGATAGAATTGCACGTGGAAATGAAAGCCAGCCACCAGCGTGATCACCGCGATGAGGACAATCGAGACCCCGAGATACGGCAAAATTTTCCCGATCACAATTTCGCCGCGCTTCAAGGAAGTGACCATCAATTGATAAAGTGTCCCGGACTCGCGTTCGCGTGCGATGGTACAAGCCATGAGGGTGACGGTGAGCAATTGTAAAATCAGACCGATGATTCCCGGAATAACGTAATCGATGAAGCGCGATTTTGGGTTGTAGAGAATTTTGCTCTCAGCCGACCACGCTTCCATGAGCGAGACGAATTGCTTGCGGATCTGCACCGGCAATTTTTTTCCGAGTTCGATCACTTCCTCCGGAAGGTTTTCCACGATGATATCGCGCTCTTTCATTTGGAAATCGGCCAGGCTTTTTTGCACCGCGCCTTCCGCCGCCGACGCCGTATTGATATCGCTACCGTCGAGATAAAGTGGGAGCGGCTTCGGGTTTCCCGCGCTCAACGAATCGCTCCAACCCTGCGGAATAACGAGCGCGGCCTGGACGCGGTTGGCGAGGAGATCGGACTCGTTCGCAATTTCGGGCGACGCCTGTCGCCAGCGAAAAGTTTTATTTTGCAAAACGATATCGATGAAACGCTGCGTCCGCGGGTTATTGTCGCGATTGATCAGCATTGCCGGCACATCGCTGATCTCGCTGGTTTCAAAAGCGTGACCGAAGAGCAAGGTGAAAAGCGGAGGCAAAATGAGGAGCAAAAGCAACACGCGCCGGTCGCGATAAATGTGGAGAAACTCCTTGTAAGCGACACTGGCGATGGCGTGGAGGGAGGCCGAGTTCATGTAGTCGTTGTCGGGGACCGCATGCCAGGGCCAAGGGCGGTAAATACTTGGGCAGCGAACGCGCGCGAGATTAAAAACAACAAAAGAAAACGCTCGACGCCTAACGCCCAACGTCCAACGCCCAATGAGGAGAACCGGGAAGTCATTTTGCGTTTTTCTCTGTCGTCCGGACGCTCGCGAAGAAAATTCGGATGAACTCTTCGCTTTCTGCGAGGATAAGAACCAGGTTTTTCTCGGCAAAGATTTTGGATTGTTTAACCAGGCGGAGCCATCGCCTCGTTTCTTTCAGCTCTTTCAGGCAAACTTTCAGCTTGTGAACGAAGTCTTTACACGACTCGGCTGCTTCTACTTCACCGTGATTGCCATATGGAGACGTCCCGCTGCGGAGAATTTGCCCGGCAAGATGATTAGCTGTCCACGTAGTCGGAAGTGCATCAACGAGGCGAATAATCCGCATGCTGAATTCAAGCAGTCGTTCTTCCAGGTTGAAACGCGGATTCGTCTTTCGTTGGGCGTTCGGCGTTGGGCGTTGAGCGTTGAGTGTTGAATCCCTTCGGCGCGAAGCTCCGTAGACCGGCGCGTACGGTCTCCCGTCCTGATTCCCAAGCCACCCGCGACCTGTGTCCTCCTGCACACGGCCATCTCCGATCCATTGGACAACTGGCCTTTCGGCGTTCGGTGTTCGGCGTTTGGTGTTGGATGTTTTTCTTTTCATGTTCCTGTCGATGACTTCAGCACGGCGTCATAGCCTTGCGAGTAGGCGGTAAAAACATCTTCCATGTCCGGTTCGACCCAGCGTTCGCCTAACAATTTCAAATCCGGAAACGGCCAGTTCGTCTGCCAGGTCGAAAGCAGTCTTTCCGGATCGGGCGCATAAATTCGGAGTGCGCCACTGCGCAGCGAAACGCCGAGAATCTCGGGGAGATTTCGCAACCGGACCAGCGCCGGCATCACCGGATCGACATCGATCTCGAGCAGCTTGCTGCGAAAGCTCGCTTTCAAATTCCGTGGCGGCGCTTTGGCCAACAGTCGGCCGCTCTCGATAAAACCCACCTCGGTGCAACGCTCGGCCTCATCCATGTAATGGGTGGTAACGAAAATTGTTTTCCCATCATTACTCAAATCGTAGAGCAAATTCCAAATATGCTGCCGATGCACCGGGTCGAGCCCGGACGTCGGTTCATCAAGGAAAAGCAATGGCGGGTCGTGCACCAACGCGCAACCAAGCGCGAGTAGTTGCCGCATACCTCCCGACAGACTCCCGGCCGGGGTGTAACGTTTTTCTTCAAGGTCGGCCAGGCGCAATAAATTCCCGATTCGCTCCTCCAATTGCGTGACCGGCACCCGACAAGCGCCGCCAAAAAAGCGAAAATTTTCCTCAACCGTCAGATCGGGATACAAACTAAACCGTTGCGCAACGTAACCGAATTTCGCCCGCACCAGCTGCCGTTCTTGCCAAACGTTGTGGCCGGCGATCGTCGCCGTGCCGCCGGTCGGATGAGTCAGACCGCACAACATCCGGATCGTAGTCGTCTTGCCTGCGCCATTGGCGCCGAGAAATCCAAAGATCGTTCCGGCTGCGATCGCGAGGGAAACCTCCCGCACGGCCTGAACGTCGCCGAAACGCTTGCTCAGCTCGTCGAGCACGATCACCGGTTCACTCATTTGCGAAACGTTATTGCGATGGCAGAGCAAGATTTGCAACCCGGCGACGTGCCGCTAGAAGTGTGCGCATGAGAAACGCCTGCCTGCTTTGTTTTGCCCTGATCGTTTCGGCCGGCATCAGCATCGCATCGGCCGATCCGGCTTCGGAACTGAGCAGCTTCTCTATTTTCGATAAAGTCGATCTGGGCCAATTGGCGAAAAGCGATGCGAAAACGGCGCACGGCCCGCCGATGAGAAATCCGCGGTTCCTCTCCGTGCAAAGCGTTTACGTTATGCCCGGTTCGCCCGCGCAGCGTTTGGAGGCAATGCGCAATTGGAATCCGACCGAGCACCACGAACCCAAAGTTTATCTGCACGGTGATCTATCCGGTTCGCCCAGCGAGGCTGCCTTTGCCAAGCTCAAAAGCGCTCCCGATAACGGCCCGGTGCGTGCGTTTGTAAACGCGACTACCAAAATGGCAAATGAATTGCAGCTCAGTCGCGATGAATCGGCGAAGTGGAAAGGAGGCAACGGCGCACTTTCGGGTGCCGGCGGCGATTTCTGGATCGGCGTTCTTGCTGCGCGTGGCCGCGCCTTTTCCAGTGGCGGAACTTCGGCGCAGCCGCCCTACGATCACGCCGGTCCAGCGGTGCGACCTGGCGATGAATTGAACGGTCTGCTTCGCGAGCAAGGCAAAATCCGCAAGCAATTCGCGGGTCTGCTCGATAGCACCGGCATCGGCCGCGGCGCTGGATCGCTCAAACCGGATTTGTATTGGGAACTGCTAAACGCCGATGATGTTGCGGTCGCCACACTCGGCGCCTTTTATTCGCGTAACACCGGTGGAAACGCCCAGGCCGCCGATACTTTTTACTACGCCAGCGGCGGCTACTACGTCACGCTCACTCTCCAGCAAATGTGGCCGGTGGATGTGAATGGCAAACCGCATACGCTCATCTGGCGCGGCGACATGGTTTCGTCTGCTTCGCTCGCTGATTTACACGGTGTCGAAAAACTCGGTTCGGAATCGGCGATGATGAAGGACATCGCCAAATCCATCGCGCTTTTCCGCAGGGAAAGTGCGCATTGAATCG
>QHRJ01000221.1 GCA_003220075.1 Verrucomicrobiota bacterium | reverse complement strand
CATTCGAAGAAACTTATGTTGGCGAGGCCAGCGTGGCACGCGGACCCCATCGCGTGGAGGATTTCGATGAGAGCGATACCTTGCTCCGTATCATTCTCACCCCGCGGGTGAAGCTTGGCGTCTTACGACTCGGCTTCGAATACGAACAATTCTCCTTCGGGATGGGAAAAAACACATTACTTCCGAACACGCTGCAATCAGTCGCCGCGGTCGTCGGAATCGATACTCAATTCTCCGATTCAATTCTCGTTAGATTGGAAACCACCCCCGGCGTTTATAGCGAAGCTTTCCGGCCTGGCTCGACCGATTTCAACATGCCGTTCGAGATCGGCGGCACCTATATTTATAATCCTGATTTGCAGTTCGTAGTTGGCGTCAGCATTGACGTGGAACGAAAGTATCCCGTCATTCCTGGCGGCGGTATCCGCTGGAAATTCCAGCCGAAGTGGGTGCTCAACGCCGTTATGCCCACACCGCGCCTCGAATACGAATGGAATAAGAACCTGACTTTATATGCCGGCGCCACTCTGAAGGAAACGAATTTTCGAGTGAGCGATGAGTTCGGGCGCGACCACGGGATTCCCAGATTGAATCATGCCGTGCTAACCTATAGCGAAGTGCGAGCCGGTGGCGGCATCGACTGGAAGGTCACAAGCTGGCTATCCGTCAATGCGGAGGCCGGCTATCAACCATATCGAAACTTCGACTTCTATCGCGCCAACATCCGCTTCCACGAA
>QHRJ01000081.1 GCA_003220075.1 Verrucomicrobiota bacterium | reverse complement strand
GCCGCGCCACGGAATATTGTGCCGCGGGTTCGGATCGGCTGCGACCACCTTCTTTCTCTCTCGCGCCGGAGCGATGATTTCCGAAACGAGTTTTTCTGCGAGAAATCCTTTGCCGTAATCTTCGAAGATGATGCCGTCGATTTCCGGTAACATTTTTTTCACGTTCGCAACAATCGACCCGATCTGCGTTTCATCCGGGGCCAGAACTTTTTCGCGATCAACCCGGACGACTTGCTGTTGCCGCGCAATAATCCGGGTTTTCACGATGGTAGGAAAATCTGCCGAGATCGAGCAGGCGGAAGTATCGATTTTTTGGTCAGCCAATAACTGCCGAAGCTGTTCTCCGCCGCGATCACGACCGATCATTCCAACAACGCCGACATGCGCGGTAAACTCGCGCAAGTTGCGGGCGACGTTGGCCGCGCCCCCGGGATAAAACGATTCGCCGGAGACTTCCACCACAGGCACGGGCGCCTCGGGCGAAATGCGACCAACCTTGCCCCAAACGAACTCGTCGAGCATCAAGTCACCAATGACGAGCAGGCGTTGTTTGCCGGCCCGCTCGAGGATTTGTTGGAGTCGTTCTGAATTCACAAATCGGAGGGCGGATGCCGCCGCGCGCTAGGGTTGATGCGATTAAAGGAAGTCAAAGGGTGGAGTTGAGCAAACCTTACTTCTATTTAGAGTTGCATTAATCCTGAATACCGGGTCGAAATCAACAGTCGAAACAGCCGATGATTTCAGTACTTAAAATTAACAAGTGGGCGGGGTTTGCACTCGCGGTGATTGGGTTCAGCGTGCAAGCCGCGCAAGCGCCGCAGCATATCGATGTAAAGCAATATAAGAAAGTGGAAGGTGTGGTGGTCCCCCTGCCGAATGAAGTCTTTGGCGCGCTCAACAAACTGGGCCCGGTAAACTGGAAAGAATATGTTCGGACCGAAAAAGGGGCCAATTTTAGCGAACGCCCTAGGACGGCGCTGCTCCTCGGTAACGTGATCGCCGATGGATTTATCGCGGTCCAAGCGCAGGATGCGCCCGCAGTTAAAGACATCGGGCAACGCGTGCTTTCGCTAGCCAAGGGGATTGGAGTGGGCGCTTCCATCACTCCACATGCGAAAGCGATCACGGAAGCCGCTGACAAACGCAAATGGGAAAGCGTGCGCCAGGAGTTGGATCGCACTCAAAGTAGCGTCCAGGGGGCAATGAACGAGCTGCAGGACCAAAAGCTGTCGCAGTTGGTCAGCCTTGGTGGCTGGTTGCGCGGCACGCAAATCCTGACCGCGGTGGTGAGCAAGCGTTTTACGCAGGAAGGCGCAGAGCTTTTGCATCAACCGGATTTGCTCAGGTATTTCGGCGATCGATTAACGGCCATGCCGGAATACAGCGTGCCCGTCGTAGAGAGTATCAAACGGGCGTTAGTGGAAGTGCGACCGTTGATTGATTCCGGGAGCAAACCGATCTCACCGGAGGCGGTGAAAAAGGTTAACGAAATCACGACGCGCCTCGATGGCGAGATCGTGACGCGGCAGTGATGAATCCGCGTCGGCAAGTCATATTCGTTTTAGTGGTCGTCCCGCTCATTCTCGGCGCGGTTGCAACCGCTTCGGTTGACGATGCACAATCCTTCGCGCTGCAGGCGGCTGAGCCTTATGTCCGAGAAGGGTTTCAAGTGCGCGAAGACTACTGGGGTGGGGATCTTGCTGCGGGGGAAAAGAAGGCCGTGCGCCAGCAGTTATTCAAAGGCAACGAGTATTGGTTTTGGATGGGCACAGAAGTGCGCCACGCAAGGATTTCGGTGCATATTTACGACAAGGAAGGAAAATTAATCGAGCAACCTGATAGCTGGCAAAAAGGGGCTTTTGCCGCGGCCCATGTCATCCCAACCTCCACCGATAGCTATTTTATCATCGTCTCGATCGAAGAGTCGCCGGAGGAACGCACCCATTGGGCGCTGGTTTACGGATTTCGGTAACAGAATGTTGGTGCCACGAAGCGCAAGGAACGGCGGTCTGCGCGCGCCCGTGGGCGATCTGGAGATCGCCCTTCCTTGATATGACATGACAGAAACTCGAACGTTGGAGTTTGAAAGCGCGCGCGCGTTGCAGTCCCTCTACGCCAACGATATCAAGCTCCTGAAGACCCTGGAAGATTCCCTAGGCGTGCGGGTGACGACACGCGAAGGATGGGTGAAAATGGAGGGTGAGCCGGAGAAATTAGATCGCGCCCAGCGCGTCTTCGATCAGCTGGAGGAAGCGCGCAAACGCGGCGTCGATATTCAGAAACATGAATTCAATTATGCTCTTAATTCTGTGAGTGAAGAACGCGCCGACAATTTATCGGATGCTATCTCCGCCCGGATCGTGACGTCGTCGCGCAAGGCACCGGTCATTGCGCGCACGGTTGGCCAGAAGAATTATGTCGAGGCGATTGAGAAATACGACGTCGTCTTCGCCATCGGCCCGGCCGGGACCGGCAAAACGTACCTTGCAGTTGCGATGGCGGTGGCAGCGTTAAAGAAGGAACAGGTGTCGCGGATCATTTTGGCTCGCCCGGCGGTGGAAGCCGGTGAAGCCCTCGGATTTCTCCCGGGAGACTTGCAGGAAAAAATCACGCCTTATTTGCGGCCGCTCTATGATGCTTTGCATGACATGATGGAGGCGGAGGAATTGGAGCGCGCGCTTTCCCGCGAAGTCATCGAAGTGGCGCCGCTCGCCTACATGCGCGGTCGCACCCTGAACAGTGCCTTTGTCATTCTCGATGAGGCGCAAAATGCCACCACCGAGCAGATGTTCATGTTGCTCACGCGCATCGGCATGAATTCCAAGTGCGTCGTTACCGGGGACGTTACCCAAATTGATCTGCCCGCGAATAAGCGCTCCGGCCTGGTCGAGGCCTTGCAAGCCCTTAAGGCCGTGCCCGGCATCGCAATGAGCTATTTTACCGAACGGGATGTCGTGCGTCATCCTCTGGTTCGTGCCATTATTAATGCCTATCAGCAGCATCGGACGCCCTCGGGGCGTAAGTAATGATCGATTTTTTTAAACGTAGCGAACTGGTTCGCCGCGGCCTGGCTTCGGGAAAATTGCGGCGCCGTCGCGCCCGTCACGAGGTGTTGCGCGGGCTGGAATATTCCTGGGGCATGAAAGGGGTCCTTTTCGCCGCCTTCATCGCCGGGCTGGCCTTGCTCATCTTCAGCGGCAACCAGCCTGAGCCAACGAAGAATTTTGTCATCGCACTGCTCTTTTTCCTGATCGCGCTGATGATGCTCTGGATCAATCAGCCGCGCACTTTTTCGCAAAACTCGCGCATTCTCCTCGTCTTCGGAGTGATGCTGGTGCAGTTGGCGCTCACAAAATTTATCTACGTCCTTTGCAGCAGCGGTGTCCTTCGATTGCAAACCGACATGACGGAATTGCTCACTCCCTTCGCACTTGCACCGCTCTTGCTAAGCGTGCTGCTCGGCCGCAATCACGGATTATATGCCGCGGTTTTCGTCAGTCTCTGGAGCAGCGTTCTTTTTGGAAAAATTGACGCGCCTTTGCTCGTTACCGGAATGATCAGTGGATTCACCGCTGTTTATCTGACGCTGCAAGTGCGTCGCCGTAGTAAACTCGTCCGCGCCGGGCTGGGCGTCGGCGTCGCGATTTGGATTTTGTCGCTCACCTTTGGTTTCATCGGTCCGATTAATCTTTTTCCGCCCACGGCAAATGATTGGCCGATGATCGGATTGCAAAGCGCGTTTGCGATCGGTAACGGAATTGTCACTGCGACGATCGTCGGCGGCGTGATCCCGATGTTCGAACCGTTGTTCCAAATCACGACCGATATTTCGTGGCTGGAAGCCTCGGACTTAAACCACCCGCTTTTGCGTCGCATGACCATCGAAGCGCCGGGCACTTACCATCACAGTTTGGTGGTCGCGAACCTGGCGGAAGCTGCGGCCGAAGCAATCGGGGCCAACGCCACCCTCTGCCGCGTCTGCGCTTATTTTCATGATGTCGGGAAATTGGTGAAGCCCGACTATTTCACCGAAAACATGAGCTTCGAGCGCAACCCGCACGAAGATCTGGCACCGACAATGAGTGCCTTGATCATCATCGCGCACGTGAAGGAAGGAGTCGATCTCGCGCTCAAATACAAACTCAATCAGCGCATCATCGACATTATTCAGGAACATCACGGGACTTCACTGGTTTACTATTTCTACAAACGCGCCCAGCAAATGCACGAGGACGCGCGCGCCGGCGGCAAAATCATGAAAATGCCCGATATTCCGGAAGTGCGCGAGGAAAGTTTCCGCTACAGCGGCCCGAAACCGCAGACGAAAGAAAGCGCAATCGTCAGTCTGGCTGATGCCGTGGAAAGCGCGTCACGTAGCTTGGAAAAACCGACGCCGGCGAAGATCGAACAACTGGTTAACGACATCATCGACCAACGCATCAGCGATCATCAGCTTGACGAATGCGATCTGACTTTGCGCGACGTGCGCGTGATTGCGGAGCGCTTCCGATTCACTCTCATGACGATGCTCCACAGCCGCATCGCCTATCCCAAGCAGGAAACGAAATCGTCCACGCCGCGCGACGATTCGCTCCGGCCCGACGTAATGGTGACAACGCGCAAGCCGGCGACCGCGCCACCGGTCTCGGCCGCGTGAGCGCGACCCAGGTGGATCGGGCGCTCCGTCGCGCGATGCACCCTAATGGGTTGCCTCGCTGCCTAAATTTTAACATCAGGTCGACATAGGAAGGGATTGTTCGATCCACCAATAGGTGACGCGCTGCAGCAGCTGCGAGATTGGAACGCAAAAATTGCGATCATTCTTGGATCGGGCCTGAATGCGATCGTGCAAGACCCGATCGAATCGATTGATTACGCTGAGTTTTCGGAAATCCCGAAGCCGCGCGTTCCCGGGCACGCCGGAAAATTTTCACTTTGCGAAATCGCAGGCGCGCGGGTCATTTTCGCGCAAGGCCGCGTCCATTTGTACGAAGGCTATTCGGCAGGCGAAGTGACCGCGAGTGTGGGCATGCTCTCAAACGTAGGAGTTAAAAAGCTTGTCGTTACAAACGCCGCCGGGGCGTTGAGTGAAAAATTCAAGCCAGGCGATTGGATGATGATCAATGATCATCTGAACCTCACCGGAACTTCGCCCCTGATTGGTTGGCCAGAATTTCTCGACCTGGGCAACGCTTATTCAGCGCGATTACAGAAACAATTTTGCGACGCCGCGCGGAAACTCGGCATCGTCCTCCATCAAGGTGTTTACGCCGCCGTCGTCGGTCCGCAATACGAAACCGCGGCCGAGGTCCGAATGCTGCAAAACCTCGGCGCCGATGCGGTCGGGATGTCTACCGTGCTCGAAGTAATCCAGGCTCGCGCGCTCGAAATGGAAGTCGCGGGATTTTCCTGCATTACAAATTTGGCCACCGGACTTTCGTCAACAACGCTCAGCCACGGCGAGGTGTTGGAAACCGGCCACAAGGCAGCAAATGATTTTTCCCGCCTGCTCGGGGAAACGTTGCCGAACCTGTAGGGCGACATCTCGAAGGACACGTGTTGTCAGGTCCCAAATTGGAATCGATTTGTCGCCAGTTTACTCAATATTTTGCCCGCGGCGTATCCCTGCGTTGTGCTACGGTCGGATTTCGATCGGTGTCCCATCGGCCACTGATGCCCAAATCTCGTCAATCTCGGAATCAGTCACGGCAATGCAGCCTGCGGTCCAGTCGCGCAAGCGATGAGCTGGTCCCAATTCGCTCAGGCCATTCGGTAAACCGTGAATCATGATGTCCGCGCCCGGCGTCATACCCGCCTCTGCTGCTCGCGCGCCGTCGGCCGCGTCCGGATAGGAAATGTGCAAGGCGCGATGAAAGGCGCTGTCGGACTTGTGAAAATCAATTGTGTATTTTCCTTCCGGTGTCCGGCCATCACCTTCGTGTTGCTTCGGCCCAATCGGAGAGAAACCGAGCGCGACCCGATACTCTTTTAATTTTCGCCCAGCAGAAAATAGCGTTAGTCGGCGCGCCCTTTTTTCCACCAATATCATGTCGGCTTTCGTCGGCGCATTGGCCGCTGGTTTCTGCTGCGCTTGAAACAAAAAGACGGCGGCCGTCGCAATCAACCCTCCAGCCAACGCAACCGAGAGATAACGCCGCAAGTTCCAACTATTGGTTCAGATCGGGGCGTTTGGCGCGCGGCTCGCGATCCTTTGCCGTCGCAGTCGACGGTTGAGTGACGAACGGCCCGCCTTCCATCGGTGCGGCGGAGGTGAACGCGACGTCGGGCATCTCACTGGGCAAACCCTCGAGCGGAAAATCCTTTCGCAGCGGAAAGAACGGATAGCCGTCCCACATCAGAATACGGCGCAGATCCGGGTGGTTGTTGAAGCGGATGCCCATCATGTCGTAAATCTCGCGCTCATGCCAATCGGCCGTCGGCCAAATGTCCGATATCGTATCGACCGCACAGACTTCTTCGCTGACCGCGAGTTTGAGCCGCAGATGGACCGCGAGCGTCATTGAGTAAAGCTCATAGACGATCTCGAATCGTGGTTCGTCCCCGAAATTGTCGATGCTGGAAATATCGATTAAGTAATCAAACGAAAGTTCGTCCCGGCAGAACTTGGCCACTTCGCGCAGATATTCCGGCTGAGTGCTGAAGGTTGTCTCGTCACGAAACTCAATCCGGCTCTGAATTTTCGCGCCGAGGAGACGGCTGATCGATTTAAGTAACTCCTGTCCGGTCATAACCTATCCGTATTCCCAATCGTAATCTTATTCTTCACCGAGTAAGACTAGGAGTAAGAATATGAACAGGAGGCAGCGCGGACAACATTTCGTCGTGAACTCATGTGACCGAACTCGTGGACCGCGCAGCTCCCGGAACACCGCCACGGATGGAAGGTCTCGGTGGAGTTCGCTTCTCAATTTCGGGAATAAGCTCGTGGGCAAGTTTTGGCTTCTGATTTAAAAACGCCTGTTCGCCTTCAATTTTTTTCTGCAAGCGAATTAACCCTTCCAGAAGCGCTTCCGGGCGAGGGGGGCATCCCGAAACGTAAACGTCTACCGGGATAAGTTGATCGATGCCTTGCAGCACGGCATAACTGCGATACATCCCGCCGCTCGACGCGCACGCGCCCATAGCGATGCACCATTTCGGTTCTGGCATTTGCTCCCAAATACGTTTTACGGCCAGCGCCATTTTGTAAGTAACGGTGCCGGCGACAATCATGACATCGCATTGCCGCGGCGAGAATCGCATTACCTCGGAACCGAAACGTGCGATATCGAAGCGCGAAGCTGCCGTCGCCATCAGTTCAATTGCGCAACAGGCCAGACCCATCGGCATGGGCCACAGCGAATTCTTGCGCATCCAGTTCATGGCAGCGTCGAGCTGTGTGAAGATCACGTTGCCCTCAATTTTTGAATCGTAGGCGGCGGTTTGCGGCACAACTCAACACTAACTTGAGCGGGCCAGCATGCAAGATAATGACCAAGCGCAATCACCTTGTCGCGCCTTAGCGGCACAAAGGACCGAGGAGCGCACAAAATCTGCTACATCGGTGGAGCTCCGAGTTCCTTTGCAATTAGAACTTTCGATTGTATAGAACGCCTCCTCAAAAACCTTGATGACGACGACTCGCACCCATCTCGACCGGCTCGAAAACCAGAGCGTCTTTATTTTTCGCGAAGCTTATCACGCCTTTAAAAATATTGCGATGCCGTGGTCGATGGGCAAAGACTCAAATGTATTAATCTGGTTAGCGTCCAAAGCCTTTTTCGGCCGGGTGCCATTTCCGGTTTTGCACATCGATACCACTTATGAGTTTCCGGAGATGCTCGAGTTCCGCGAATGGGCGACCGCACATTACAAATTGAACCTGATCGTAAAGATCAACGAAGAAGCGCGCGCCCGCGGCATCGGCTACGAAACACACGACCCAGTGACAGTGACGCATGAATTGAAAACGGTCGCGCTTCAGCAAGCGATGGCGCAATATAAATGGGACGCGCTCATCACCGGTATCCGGCGCGATGAAGATCCGACCCGGGCCAAGGAGCGTTATTTCTCGCGGCGCAACGCGCAATTCGAATGGGATTACAAGGATCAGCCGCCGGAATTCTGGGGGCAGTTCGCTACCACCGCTGCCAATGGCGAGCACGTGCGGGTGCAACCGCTGTTGGATTGGACCGAGGTTGACATTTGGCGCTACATCCAGCGCGAAAACATTCCGATTCCAAAAATGTATTTTGCGAAAAATGGCCAGCGCTATCGCTCACTCGGCTGCAGCGCAATTACGAAACCGATCACGAGCAACGCAGATACGATTGAGGCCATCATCACTGAATTAGAAACCACCCGTACGAGTGAGCGCGCCGGCCGCGCCCAGGACCACCATGAGCGCAACGCCATGCAGAAGCTGCGGGCAAAGGGGTTTTTGTGATTGCGGACTGCGGATTGTGAATTGCAGGATGACAACTCAAGAACTCAAAGATCGCACATTCAAATTTGGAATTCGGATCGTACGCGCCGTTGAAGCGTTACCTCGTGGCGACATCTCGAGGACACTCGGAGGGCAATTACTGCGTGCCGGAACGTCAGTTGGTGCTAATTACCGTGCTGCCGCTCACGCGAAGTCGCGTGCAGATTTTATAGCCAAACTTGGGATTGTTGAGGAAGAGTGCGATGAAGCTTCATACTGGATGGAAGTGATCGTAGCGCTCAAACTTCTCAAAAAAACGCGTCTCGAAAGCCTCCGAAGAGAAGCAGACGAACTCCTTGCGATCGTCGTGGCGTCGATTAAAACAGCGCGTCCCCCACGGCGAAGGTGATGAAGCAGTCAGGCAATCCGCACTCCGCACTCCGCACTCCGCACTCCGCAGATGCTGCGCATCTGAGAATCGTCTTTGTCGGCCACGTCGATCATGGCAAGTCCACCCTCATCGGTCGCATCCTGAGTGACACTAATTCGCTGCCGGAAGGGAAACTCGAGCAAGTGCAGCGCGCCTGCGCCGCGGAGAACATGGAGTTCGAATTTGCCTTTCTCCTCGATGCCTTGCTCGAAGAACAAGAGCAAAACATCACCATCGACACGACACAGATTCCGTTCAAAACGGCGAAACGGAACTACATGATTATCGATGCACCCGGTCACAAGGAGTTTTTAAAAAACATGATCACCGGTGCTTCGAGCGCGGATGCGGCGGTGCTCGTGATCGCTGCCAATGAAGGCGTGCAGGAGCAATCGAAACGGCATGCTTATTTGCTGAGCTTGCTCGGAGTCCGGCAATTTTGCGTCGTGGTCAATAAAATGGACCTGGCAGAATATTCCGAGGTCCGCTTCCTTGAGATCGAAAAGAAGTATCGCGAATTTTTGCAGACGCTGAATTTGGAGACTAACGTTTTTATTCCGGCCTCGGCACGATTCGGCGAGAACATCACTGCCCGCAGTACCAAAATGAAGTGGCATAAAGGGCCCACTCTCGCTGAGGCGCTCGACGGGATGACGCCACTTGCCCCGCCAACCGATCTGCCGCTGCGTTTTTGCGTGCAGGATGTCTACAAATTCGACGATCGCAGAATTATCGCCGGCCGCATCGAAACGGGAATGCTTCAAGTTGGCGACGAATTAGTTTTCTCGCCCGCCAACAAAACCTCGGCTGTCCAGTCGATCGAGCATTGGCCTATTACGCCGCCCGAACCGTCGGCTCGCGCACAGGACGGAACGGCGATTGCCGGCGATTCGATTGGAATCACTTTGCGCGAACAAATTTTCGTCGAGCGCGGTTACGTCGGCTCCCATTCAAAAGATGCGCCCATCGAAACGAACCGTTTTCATGCCGACCTTTTTTGGATCGCGCGTCAACCGGCGCATTTATCGCACCTTTACACTGCACGCCTGGCGACCCAGGAAGTGAAATGTCAGATCGTATCGCTCGATGAGGTGATGGATTCCTCGTCCCTTGAACGGAGCCCGACCAAGGCCGATCAGCTCGCGCGCAATGAGGTTGGCCGCCTAACAATTCAAACGCGTGCGCCGATTGTGCTGGATAACCACGATCGCCTTCCACCACTCGGTCGGTTTGTTCTGGTGGATGATGGAATGATTTGCGGCGGCGGGATTATTCACGGGGGTATTTATACCGATCGCGGCGCGATCAAGAGCAAGAATATTTTCTGGAGCGAAGGAAAAATCACCGCGCAAGCGCGTGCTGCCCAACATGGACATCGCGGTGCCGTGGTCTGGCTAACCGGGCTTTCCGGGTCTGGCAAATCCACGATCGCACAAGCACTCGAACGAGAACTTTTTATTCGGGCAATGCATCCCTATGTCCTGGATGGTGACAACGTCCGGCATGGTTTGAATTCAAATCTCGGGTTTGCGCCGGAAGACCGGGTTGAAAACATTCGGCGCGTGAGTGAGATGGCAAAGCTGATGGCGGACGCCGGCAATGTCGTCATCACCGCCTTTATTTCGCCTTATCGCGCGGATCGGCAGCGGGCCCGTGCGATTGCGATGGAAGGTAACGCGGAATTTATCGAGGTATTTGTGGATGCACCGCTGGAGGTTTGTGAAGAGCGCGATCCGAAGAATCTTTATAAGAAAGCGCGGGCGGGGCAGATTCGAGAGTTCACCGGCATCGACGCACCGTATGAATCGCCCATCGATCCCGAAATTGTGGTGCAAACCAATCAGCAAAGCGTGGAAGAATCAGTTGCGAGTATTCTGGAGCGACTCCTGCCGCGGTTGAAATAGAAAAAGGCCAGTCCGGCTCGGACTTTTGCTCGCGTTTCGCGAATTGGTTCGGCATTCTGTCCTCTCATGCGCACTTATTTGAGGATCTTCAATCCTTTAATTGCTCTGCTTATTTTCATCCTCTGCTCATTCGCAGCCGTGAAAGAGGACAAAGATAAACCGATCGTTCCCACAAACATCATCGCGGGTGGAATCCCGACCTATTTCTTCGCCAAGGGAATGTTTTGTGGCGTTGCTCTTCTCCTCCTCGGCAAAATTCTGGAGAACCAAGTCGGCCGCGACGATAGCCAGGAGTGAACTAGGAAGGCAGTGAACATTGCGTTGTTTACCTGCAACACTCAATTGTTAACTCGCCTCAAATTAACCTACTGCCCGCAAGTCCAAGTCAGGCACCATTTTTATCCGCCCTGATTCGATAACTTCACGGACGGTTGCGACCAAGCTCGGCCGCTTCGTACGGTTTGGTAATTATGCACGAAAGCCAAAATCCTGGTTGCGGCTCATGGTGGCGTTCATCGGGTACCCATATCAGCATGGGGCATTATGAATTACGAAACAGTTCGTCTGCCAGGCGAGATACCCTCAGGAAGGCGTTCGCGTCTGATCTACCGCGGGTTAGTAGCGAACGCGAACCAGGTAGAGACCCGCCGCCGGAGCGACAAAACGGGCCGATACCCGCGAAGGCCGTTCCAATCGCAATTCTATTGATTGGAGGCTCTCTTTCCCGAGCGCGGAACGGGCCATCGCGCCTACCATCAATCGCACCATCTTGTAGAGAAATCCGTCCGCCGAAAATTCGATCTCGAGCAGATCGCGCCGGCCAGTGACCCGGACGTATTCCACCGTCCGAATGGTACTTCGTTCTTCTTTTCCGCGATTTGCGGCAAAGGCGGCGAAATCATGCCGGCCAACGAAGAATTTGGCCGCTCGTCCAAGCACCCCCCGATCAAGCGGAGAGGCGATATGCCATGCCCTGCCAATCTCCAGGGGCGGTCGGACCGTGCCATTTATGATCCGGTAACGGTAAACTTTACCCTTCGCTGAAAATCGAGCATGAAAGCTTTCCGCGACAAATCGCGCCCGCAAAATCCGGATCGCTGGCGGCAGCACGCCGTTTAACGCTTTGAGCCAGCGTTCGGCGGCGAACTGCGCGGCTGGAACGTTCACATGGGCGCATTGCCCGAGCGCGTGCACCCCGGCGTCGGTACGTCCCGAACCGGTCACGGCCAGGCGTGTCCCGCAAACCCGTTGGAATGCCGCTTCGAGGCAATCCTGAATGGTGTTGCCGTGTTTTTGGCTTTGCCAGCCGGCGAAATCCCGCCCGTCGTAGCTGATAACCAACTTGAGCCGGCGCGATTCACGCATCTAGCCGGTCGAGATAACTTTGCAGGATGATTTGTGCCGCGACTTGGTCTCGAATGCCGCGCGTCTCGCGCGTTTTCTTTCCGGCATCTCGCAACGCCCTTTCTGCTGCAACGGTGGAGAGGCGTTCATCCCAGGTCACGACTTCGCACGAAACGAGCGGTCGCAATTTTTCGACGAAACGTTGGGCATTTTCCGCCGCCAGACCGAGCGTCCCGTTCATTTGCTTCGGCAAGCCGACTACCACGCAATCCACTTGGCGCTCCGCTACGATCTTCCGCACTCGCCGCGCTACCGCCTCAGCCGAAGTGCTCTCGATCGTCTCCAATGGATGCGCCAGCATGCGCAATTCATCGGAGAGGGCGACACCGGTGCGCGCCTCTCCCAGATCGACGCCCAGGATCTGCTTCACTGCAATTCCTCCGGCAATTTTGCGACCAGATTTTTTATTTTCTCGGCGTGGTGCCGGTGGCAGACCAGCACCGCATCGCGGGTCCTAACGACAATTAGATTATTTACGCCGAGAAGAGCGACGTTATTGCCAGCGTCGTCAAAGACAATGTTATCGCTGGCCTCGAGAGTGGTGAGGCCACAGTTAGCAGCATTGCCCCGGCTGTCTTTTGCGAAATACCGCGCCACCGCCTGCCAGCCGCCAACATCGTCCCAATCGAATTCCGCTTCCAGCACCAGCACACGATCGGCGTGCTCCATCACAGCGTAATCGAAGGACGTTCTCGGAAGCTTCGAAAATTTTTCGCCCCAGTTTTTCTCGAAAGCGCCGGGACCGCTCATCATGGCAATGAATCGCCCAAATTCCGGCGCGTGCCGGTTAAACTCGGTGAGAATTGTTGGCACCGTCCAGACGAACATGCCGGCATTCCATCGAAAATTTCCTTTGCGAATGAAGGATTCGGCCAGGTCGACATTTGGTTTCTCGCGAAAACGCACAACACGGAAGAGACCTGGTTTAGCCGAAATTGCCTCGCCCATTTCAATGTAGCCAAAACCCGGATGGGCCGAGGCCGGTCGGATCCCGATTGTGATCAGCGCGCTCTTTTCCGCCGCGGCTTCTACCGCATCGCGAATGATTTTCTGAAATGCCGACGTCTCCTTAATCACATGATCGGCCGGCAGAACAACCATCGCGGCGGTGTGATTACGGGCGGCGACCCAGGCTACACCGAGCGCGACGGCCGCGGCGGTATCGCGTTTCGATGGCTCGGCAATGATATTACCCGCCGGGATATCCTTGAGTAATTCACGCACGCCCTTTTCCTGGTCGACATTGGTTAGAACAAGAATGCGCGAAGGGGGGATTAATCCGTCCAAGCGCGTAATCGCAGCTTGCAACAGTGAACAACCGGAAATGAGGCGCAGCAATTGCTTTGGTAAGGCGCGCCGGCTCAGCGGCCAGAACCTTTCGCCGCTGCCACCGGCAAGAATTAATGCATAAATTTCCATGTCCGCTCTGAAGTTCGTCGGTCGTTTTTTACGCGCTTGCAACAATTTCCCATTTATTTTTCGCTCCCGCGACGTATAGGAATACGCGAATGCCGCTAACGATATCCATTCCGAAACCGCCCAACGATCTACCGGTCGATCCGCTTCTCGCGCTCACTCGCACCGCGATCGGACTCGGCCTCGGTTTGCTCGTGGCGGATCGGATCAAACGCCCCGCACGACAAGCTACCGCCATCGCACTGATGTCCGTGGGCACGCTCGCGGCCATTCCCTTTCTGCTAAAACTAGCCGCGGGCTGTCTCAATCGGGCCGATTCGGAGCGTGGCAGTCGTAAGCGCTTAAGCAGCATCCGCGGCGACTCTGGTTATCATTCCGATTCGGACGCGTACTAGAGGGGCCTGATACTTTCGTAGAGGGCCGAGTTCTCGCGCGCTAGCGTGCGCAGGCGTCGCAAGAGTTTCGGCCTCCATTGCCTGAAGCGCGCCCGATATTCATGAGCTGGCTTAATGGAGGGGCTAGCTCTGCGAGCTCTCGCGCTTGATGTAACGCACGCGCCGGATTAAGCGTCCATCGCATGTCCTCACGAACTGCTAAGGCTGAAACGCTGCGCGACCGCTGCGGCAAAATTCGCGCGGAAGAAGAACGGTTACGCGAAGGCGGTGGCAAAGCTGGCCAGGAGCGCCAACACAAGCTCGGCCGACTGGTCGCGCGCGAACGCATCGCACGCTTGCTCGATCGCAATTCAAACTTTTTCGAGATCGGACTTTGGGCCGCCTACAAAATGTACGAGCAGTGGGGACGCGTCCCGGCAGCAGGTGCTGTCGCTGGAATTGGCAAAGTAGCCAATGTGCCGTGCATGATCGTCGCCAATGACGCTACGGTGAAGGCTGGCGCATTCTTCCCGCAAACCGTGAAGAAATTAATTCGTGCGCAACGGATCGCATTCGAAAACAATTTGCCACTGATTTACTTGGTCGATTCCGCCGGCGTATTTCTGCCGATGCAGGATGAAATCTTTCCAGATGAGGACGATTTCGGGCGAATCTTTCGAAATAATTCGGTCATTTCCGCGGCT
>QHRJ01000299.1 GCA_003220075.1 Verrucomicrobiota bacterium | reverse complement strand
AAGACTTCCTTGGTCATCTCATTGCCCTTCACATCCTCCTCGCCGAGTGAGATCAAGCCGACCGTCGGATTCTTGTAGCCGAGCACGTGACTGGAATAAACTGAGCCCATGAACGCATATTGGAGAAGATGTTCAGGCCGAGCATCGATGTTCGCGCCCGCGTCCATTAAAACAAAAACATTCGTTTCGGTGGGCAGTACCGCAGCGATACCGGGCCGATAGATTCCGGGCAAAGTGCGCAGTTTAATCATGCTCGCTGCCACGGCCGCGCCAGTGTGGCCAGCGCTGACGATGGCGTTGGCTTGACCGTGCTTGACCAGATCGACCGCACGACTGACGGACGAATCTTTTTTCCGGCGCACGGCGGACCAGGCGCGATCGCTCATGTCGACCACTTGAGTCGAATGCACGATCTCAATCCGACTGTCGTTGCAACCGAGCTTCCTCAACTCCGCTTCGATTTGAACGGTATCGCCAACAAGAAAGAGCCTGCTGATGTGGGAATACTCACGCAAAGCGAGCACGGCTCCAGCAACAAGGTTGGGTGGGCCAAAATCGCCGCCCATCGCATCCAGCGCGATTTTCATGCGAGGTAGCAGTTTGCGTTTATCGCACGGCTAATGCAAAACGAAAATCCATTGCCCGTCATCCCGAGCGCAGTCGAGGATCCCACCGCGAAATCTTCAAGGTCTCTTTACGGGGTCCCTCGACTGCGCTCGGGATGACGGGCAATCACGCGCCCACGCTCAACACCTGTCGCCCTTTATAATAACCACAAGAAGGGCAAACCGTGTGCGAGGGCGCCGTGCTGCCACACTGCGCACATTTGTTTAATTGTGGCGCATGCCAACGATTGGCCGCTTTGCGCGTACGCAGCCGCATCTTGGAAGTTTTACGTTTGGGGACACCCATATCAGGCGGCTATGAAAGCACGGTATTGCAGAAAAACAACCAGCCGCCTGCGGAAAGAGATTCGTTAAAACTTTTACATTGTTAAAACGGCAGGCTCCAATTTTAACTTTATAACGCTTTTAACGTTCTAGCTTTTCAGTTTCAGCTTATCCAGCACGCTCCAATCCGCTTTGACTGTTCCATCGTCGCTGGTAATTTCAAACTTCGCTGCCTTGCAAACGCGTCCGCCGTCGCGATCGCAATGCGGGTAGGGCGGCAGATTCAACAAGATATCCTCGCGCATGAACGGGGTGATATCGACGTTCTCCGGGCCGTGCAATTCGGTGTGGAGCGCGAATGCCGGAACCCTGATTTCGTACTCGAACTTTTCGAGACAGGCCACGCAGCTCAGCTCAACCGTTTGCGCAATCGTTCCATTGGCCCAAAGCGCGCCATCGGAAACTCCGAGGTCGAGGGTGTAACGCATTGGCCCGACGCAGCGAATTTCCGACGTCGCGATGTCGCCGAGCGGACAATCTTCTTCGCCGACGAGATGCAGACCTTCCGGAGGGATTTGGTTCAAATGGACCTTCATTGGCGAAACCTTTTGGCGTTCATGTCACTGGCGCAACGCTCTCCACTGGTGATTTGAACTTCTTTGCGAGCGCCTCGGCTACCAGTGGCGGTACGAACGCGGAGACATCGCCCCCGAGCTTGGCGATTTCTTTCACGATGCGTGAGCTGAGATAGGTGTATTCCTCCTTCGGCATGAGGAAGATGGTTTCAATTTCGGAATCGAGCTTTCGGTTCATCAACGCCATTTGAAATTCAAACTCGAAATCGGAAATAGCGCGCAACCCGCGTACCACCGCGTGCGCGCCCTCCGAGGCGGCGAATTCCACCAGCAGTCCTTCCATGGGCGCGACTCGCACGGCATCGATCGTAATCGCTTGTCGCAACATGGCGAGTCGCTCATCCGGCGCGAACAGGGGTTGCTTTTGATCGTTAATCGCCACCGCCACGATGACTTCATCGAAAAGCTTGCGCGCCCGCTCGATGACATCGAGATGACCATTCGTCACCGGATCGAAGCTGCCAGGATAAATCGCGCGTCGCACGGGCAGAAATTCGTGCAGGAAAGCACAGTTGCAACGCTGATTGAGTCGTTCTCGATCAAGAACTCAGGACGATTGCGTAGCGCGCTTCTTGCGTACTCGCGATAGCGTCGGGCCATCACGTTTTTTCAAAGATTGTTTCGGCGAGACGCCGAAAGTCCGAGGCGGACTGGCGTTTCACGCGTGACGCGCGCGCTACCCAGAAGGAGATGCAACGCCATTTCTGGTTGCCGATGCCTCCCCGCAATCGAGCTTCGGCATTCGGATTTCGTCATTCGATTACCGCTTCGTCATTGGTCATTCGTCATTTTTATGCATCCAAGTTGCCTAATAAGGGCGAAGCGGGAAAAGTACCCATCTCCTAATGATCGATCCGTCGCCTTATCGCAGCGTCGCCGTTGCCAGCACTTTCTCGCCCCGGTTTGAGCAGGTATTGGCGGAAGCGAAACGGATTCGGGACCGGTTCGACTCGGAGCTCAGCCTGGTTTACGTGGGTGAAAAAAACGAGGAGACCAGCGCGAAGTTTGCAGGCGCACTGGAGCGGCTCTCATTGCCAAAGAATTCCCCTATCCATTATGAGCAGGGCGATCCGGCCGCCGCAATTCT
>QHRJ01000298.1 GCA_003220075.1 Verrucomicrobiota bacterium | reverse complement strand
ATGCCTGCCGGTAACGTTATTTTCCAGCACAATGAGTGAGTGCGATGGGTCGGCGAGGTTGTGCAGCAAGATCTCGATCCCGGAATTCGGAAATGATTTTCCGATCAAGCGAACAATCCGGACATAATTTTCCAAATACTCGGTCGTGTCATCGGCGATTTTCTTGCCCTCATATTTCTCGAAAAGCCTGGCATAGACTTTTTGCTCCGAAGGTTCGAGCTGGGCGCGTACGTTGTTTTGTTCGCCGATAAAAATCAATTGTCGTGCTGCGGTGTAATCGTTGTTCTTCAGGAAATAATGCATCCCGAGCCGGAAATCCTTGAGATTGAATTCGGGGAAGTTTTCGCGGTTGATCGTAAACGGATAGAAATCGTAGTCCTCGAGATTGCGACCGTACTTGCGCCGCTCCTTGTATTTCCCCCAAAGAAAACCGGCGGCCAGCAGGACGAGCGAGGCGATGATCGACGCGATTACATTAACGGTAACGTCGCCGCTGAGACCTTTGATCATATGCGTCTACAACGTAAAGCGAGCTTAGCTCGGTTGAAAGCCCTTAGCGGGGACACGCTTCTAGCCTAGGCAGCATCAGCATCCTTACTTGGCGGAGCAAATGCATTTACGAAGGGACGCACTTCTGTGCGTCCAGATATGCAGAAGCATGTCCCTCCACAGGCTCGCCAGAGCGAGTCTGTCCGGTGGCAGACAAGCGGCTGTGCTAGGTTCTGCGCAAAGTGAAACGATTGTTGGCTGTTTCCCACAAACGTAAACGAACTAGCCGTTGCTGAAGCGCACTATCGAGTTTCGGCCAAAGGGCACGCACAATATTTTCGCCGGTGGAGGGCTGGTCGCGAAATTCCTCCGTCTCGAGGTCGAGATGTTTGTCGCGCCAGGGCGCGAGCGCCTGCCCCAGAGCGTTGCGCAGTTCCTCAAAATTCGCCAGCGCACCCGAACGCTCGTCATATTCGCCGCCAATTGTCGCTTCTGCGACGTAGCGATGGCCGTGGCCGCGGGGGTTATTGCATTTCCCAAAGAGTTCCGCGTTCTGAGTATCGGAAAAGGAAGTCACATGCAAACGATGCGCAGCGCTAAACGCTTCCCGCATTCCCAAGAACATTCCGCCACCACTCCAAGCTTCCGCGAAAAAATCATCGCGTTCATGCAAACGAAGCCGGGATAATGGCAGCCTGTTAGAGGATCCGCTTTGAAGAATGAAGCAAGCCAATGATTCGGTCGTAATCGGCTTTCCGCGCAATGCATCGACATCGCGATTCAAGTTTTTGTGGTCGAGTTCGGTTCGGAATAAGCGAATCAATGACGAGATTTCTCCTTGCCTCCCAAGCGCCGGCTCTGGAGCCGAGTCCGCGCGAAGAGTAAGTCGAGCCCGATAATTGTGACCGTGCTCGGCGGTGGAAACACCAAAGAGTTTTTCATTTTCGGATTCACTTAGATGCGGAGAGATGGTTCGGCGCGCCGCGGAGAAATTGAACCAGTAATTTCCTTCAATCGCGCCGTCAGCATAAGCGGTTGCGCTGCGCTCCGGAGTTTCCCGCAGGTGTACCGCAACAAGCCTCGCGGGATTGCCGTCAAAAAGCGGTGCGACATCATCGAGAAGTTGCCGACAAATATTCTCCGCTGTCGGTACCTTGTCCCGGAACGCGGGGTTATCTTCGTTCAAAAAACGATGGTCGTAGTGATCGTGAATGATTTCACCGGCCCGTTCCTTAATTTCGCTGATGTTGATCAGCATTCCGGTGGTGGTATCGGGCTGACCGCTGAATACAAAGTAAGCGACATAGTTACGGCCGGTGCCGTAACGCGCGGTGCTTTCTTCACCGAAAAACTTGCGGTTCTCTTCTGCGGAGAATTTCGGCGCAAACAACCGCCGCGAAGCGGAGAATTCGACGCGTTTGCTGACGGTGAGAAGCATCAAAGAGCAAACATGCTGCCGATGATCCTGCAAGGATCGGTATCGGAACACAGGCATTCCTGCCTGTGCGCCAGCGGAGATTTTCTTCGCTGCTTTTTTTATCAAATTTCCGCTGTTCGTTCAGACCCAGCGGAGTGCAACTCCGCTGGGCGCACAGACTTGGAAGTCTATGTTCCGACCAGCAGCGAGAGAAACTCGGAACGTGTGCGCGCGTCCTCTTTGAAAGCACCGAGCAGGCAGGAAGTTTTCATGATCGAGTTCTGCTTCTCGACGCCGCGCATCATCATGCAGAGATGTTTCGCTTCCACCACGACGGCGACGCCGTTTGGTTCTAGACAGTTCATCAACGACTCGGCGATTTGCGTCGTCAGGTTTTCCTGAATCTGCAAACGGCGCGCAAAAACATCGACAATGCGCG
>QHRJ01000039.1 GCA_003220075.1 Verrucomicrobiota bacterium | reverse complement strand
TGAGCGTTTCCTCAATCCCGAGCGCATTTCTCCGCCCGATATCGATGTGGACTTTTGCGAGGCACGTCGCGGCGAAGTCCTCGAATACGTCCGGCAGAAATACGGTGAGCGTCGCGTTGCGCAGATCATCACTTTCGGCCGGTTGAAAGCGCGCAGCGTGGTGCGCGATGTGGCGCGGGTGATGGGACTGAGCGTACGGGATGGCGATCGGATCGCGAAAATGATCCCGAACGAGCTGAACATTACCCTCAATTCCTCGGTCGAGAGAAATCCGGAGTTGAAAAGAGCAGTCTTGACCGAGCCGCAGACAAAGCAGTTGATGGAATACGCGACCGCGCTGGAAGGACTTTCTCGCAGCGCCGGTGTCCACGCCGCCGGAGTGGTGATCAGCGATCGCGATCTTTCCGAGTACGTGCCGCTCTGCCGTGACGTCAAAGGCAACGACATCGTCAGCCAGTATTCGATGAATCCATTAAACGACCTCGGGCTGCTGAAAATGGATTTTCTGGGATTGAAGACGCTGACCGTGATTGAAGACACGGTAACGTTGATCCGAAAAAATGTGCCCGACTTCTCGCTCAAGAACATTCCGCTGGATGACGCAGCCGCCTTCGCACTCTACAACCGGGGCGAAACCATTGGCTTGTTTCAAATGGAGTCGGGCGGGATTACGTCTGTCTCGAAGCAATTCGATGTGCGGAAACTGGACGACATCATTGCGTTGATCGCGCTTTATCGACCGGGGCCGATGGAATTGATCGGTGATTACATCAAGCGGAAGAAGGGGCTAACGAAAATTAGATACGAGCACCCGCTCTTGGAGGAAATCTGCGCCGACACCTATGGAGTGATGATTTACCAGGAGCAGGTGATGGCGGCGGCGAGCAAACTGGCCGGTTATTCGATGGGGCAGGCGGATTTGCTTAGGCGCGCCATGGGCAAAAAGGACAAGGAAAAAATGGCGAAAGAACGCGCCAATTTCATTGCTGGTTGTGCGCGTACCAACGAGATCGGGGAGAAAAAGGCGAACGCGATTTTCGATTTGCTGGAGAAATTTGCCGGCTACGGATTCAACAAGAGCCATAGCGCAGCCTACGCGCTGATCAGTTATCAGACAGCGTTTTTGAAAGCGAACCATTCGGTCGAATTCATGGCTGGTTTGCTCTCGAACGAAATTAATAACACCGAAAAAATTTCGGTGCTGGTGAGCGAATGCAAACGGATGGGCGTTACTATTTTGCCGCCGGACGTGAATCGGAGCGGGTTGAAATTTGTGCCCGAAATGTGGGAGAGACCTCAGCGTCCCGACGATCGCGGCACGGAGGCCCCTCCCACGCTCAGCGCCATCCGCTTTGGTCTGGCAGCGATCAAGAATGTGGGCGCAGGAGCGATGGAGCTTGCCATTCGCGAACGCGAGCGCCGCGGCGACTTCAAGTCGCTGGAAGATTTTTGCAGCCGGCTCGATTCCCGCATCGCCAATCGCAAAATGTTGGAATCTTTGGTCAAGTGTGGCGCGTTTGATTTTCTGCGTCGCGAACGAGCGGAGCTTTTCGCCTGTGTCGACGATGCGCTGGCCTCGTCGGCCGCGGCACATCGTGATCGAATGGCAGGACAGGTTTCGCTTTTCGGGGACACGCACGAGCATGTCGCGCCCGCGCGCAAGCGATCCGTCACTCCATGGAGCGATCGCGAGAAAATGAGTTTCGAAAAAGAGTTGCTCGGCTTTTACGTCACCGGACATCCGCTCGATGCCTACGCTAATGTTATTGCGAACGGAAAATATCAATCGATCGCATCGCTCGTCGAACTCTCCGATCGCGCCACTTTCCGGGTCGCAGGCGCGATTACGCAGGTGGACAAGAAATTTACCAGGAAAGAAGGCAAACCGTTCGCCGTCGTCTGGTTGGAAGATTTGACAGGTACGCTTGAGCTGGTCGTTTGGAACGAGCTTTATCTCGAATGCGCGGAAAAGTTAGTGCCGGGAAATGTCGTCGGGGTTCGTGGCAAACTCGATCTGCGCGATGAATCGTTGCGGGCGACGGCGGAAAAACTGCGCCTCCTCTCCTTCGAAGTTCCGCGCGATTCAAACCCGGCCGGCGTCGTGACGCCGCCACTTTGTCTGCATTTTTCGGCGAATGCGGGTAGTGATGAATTGCGGGAAGTTCAGGCGTTGCTGTCGGCTTCGCCAGGTCAGCGCTCGGTGCAATTGATTTTCGAAACGGCAGAAGGAGAAACGTTGCGAGTCGATACCGGCGCGGCATTTCACGTTTCGGTCACGGCCGAGCTCGAAGAACAATTGCAGCGCTGGCTGATTACGGCGGTGGATCAGCGGACGAGGGAAGCGGAGCAGCGGAAGGAAGCGGCGGAGGCGACGGTTCCACGCGCTTTGGAATATTGATTTGGACCGGTTGACCTGGCTCACCTTCGTCGCAGAGCTTGATCGACTGCGCAACCGCCGGCGGAGACGATTGACGCAGCGTGAGATCGCGTCCATCGAGCGTAATCTCGGAGAAGGGCAATCCGGTTTCGCCCTCATGCAACTCTAAACCCTGCGCGCAACCCTTGTCGGCCAATGGTCCATCGCAGCGGAGTTCGTTCGCTGAAGAAAGATTCGCGCGAAAATGTTTCAGATCGGTGAGATCGATCGTTCCCTTCACTTCCGCTTCAGTGGTGCCGCTCAGTTTTATTTTGAGCGAATTGACGGCGATGGCATCACTGCGCCAGTTGGTTTGCGCAGAAAAAGAGAATTGATTGGTTTGCCCGGAAACGGTGCTGCTGAAACTGTTTTCGTCGCCGGCGCCAGTAAGCTTGGCTGAAAGAGCGCCCGACAACGTTCCGATAATGGGGAATTCCAGAGCGTAGTCGCGCAACTCGTGACACCAACTTTCCGCCGAGAGTGTGAATGATTTTTTCTGCGCAAGATCGATCTTTCCCTGCGCCCGCAGAAAATCTTCACCGCGCTTCAATTCCAATTGATCCACCTGCGCTCGACCCGACTCGAGACCAATTCGCGCCGTTAAAGAATCGACTGGAAGGCGAAAAATTTTTAAGGCATCCCCGGTGAGAGCGAGGCCGCCGTCAACGGTTCGCTCGTGGGCATGCATGCGACCGCGCGCAGCCAATTTGCCGGCAAACGCTTCCGGTGAGGCGCCGAAAAGCTCAGCGAATTGGCCAAGATCATTAATTGATGCGGAGATGTCGCCGCGAAAATCCGGATTAAGCCACTCTGTCCCGATGGCGGTTTCGCCACTGAGTGTCAATTCGTTGCGGCGTTGTTTAATAAAGAGCTGCTGCAATTGAACGGTGTGTCCATAAAAATTCGCTCCCAGCATGATGACGTCGGCCTTGCGCTCGCGCCAGCTGAAGCCAGTTAATTCCGTCCAGATCGAGGCAGTGGCGTTGAGGAAGTCGCGTGGGTCGCCGCGGAAGGTGAACTTCGATGCGCGGACCATCCCTTCGACCGGCACGGTCAAGCCCAGGGCGTTGGCAAGTTGTGGAAGGGAAATTCCTGATGCAGTGCCGGCCGCATCCCACAGTCGCGTTTTGCCGGGGCGCTCGGTGGCAATATTCGCGCGCATTTTGCCACCCAAAACGGACACGCCGAGATCCGTACCAACGCGCCCAGCGCGCAATCCGGTGAAATCGATTACCAACGAATCGATAGTGAAACCCTCCAGCAGATTGATCGAACCAATGGAAAGTCGGTCGTCCTGCCAGCGTGTCATGCCGCGAACATGCGCGAAACGTTTTTCCAAAAACGGCGCGCGCATTTCAACCGCGCCAATTGAAAGTATTCCGCTGTTCCCTTTACTCGCTGAAACTTTTGTGTCCTGAAACGACAGCAAGGAAAACGGTTGCTCAAGTCGGAGCTGATCGGCAAAGATCTCGAAGCGTTCCGGCAAAAGTCTGGCCAGCGCAGTCCAATCAATGGGACCGGCCGAAAGTGGCGCGCGGCCACGAATGAAGAATTTTGCATGCTCGATGCGAAGCGAAGAGAGGAGGTGTGATTTTTCCGATCCGCCGAAAAATGTGGCAAAACTGAGACCGGCTTCGACGCGACCGGCGTCAAACTCGAAATGTTCGGCATCGAGACCGGCGCCGACAATCTTCAGCTCGCGGATTTCGACTGGACGAAAGAGTGGAGCGTGAATTTCGGAAAAATCGAGAACGAGTCCCGAGCGCCGGGCTTCGTAGCGGAGCCAGGCTGCGATGCTGTGTTCCATTAGTGGTGACAGAACAAAGCCCAGAGAAACGAGCGCCAGCAGAACAAAACCGAGCACAAGCAGCGGTTTTTTCCGTAGCGACATGGCGAATCTTCTAACGCGCAACCGCGCGAGCGCAAAGACGCATCAATCGGACTTCGGCGCCGGGTAAAAAATAACCTGCACTGGCGGCGTGTTGCCGATACGGCCTTTCAGCTGTGTCCAAAACGACTCTTCGGCTTCGGCCGAAAGATTTCGCGCGGCAGCCCGATCGATCGCAAGTTTGCCAAGAGTAACCAACTCCGCTTGCACGTCAGCGCCAGAAATTGGATTCCAAAAACCATTCTCGTACGCCAGCAGTTCGATGGCGTTCTGTTCGACACCGAGAATTTGTGCATGCGGCAAACGAACAATGGTCGCTTCCGGCGCGACAGTGACACTGAATTCCTGACGCAAATCGAAGCCGGCTTTAGCGGTGTAGGTTCCGTGCAAACGGAGCCGTTTAGTGCTTCCGGCCCAGGTGTGGAGGAACTCGTGCTCAACTTCGAGTTTCTGGGAAATCAGGGCCAACTCGGCGATCGGTGAGGTTTGTTCAAAATAGACGCGATTGTTGATGGTGACGCGCGGTTGCAATTGCGCGATCTCCACAATCGCGTCGCGTAAATCGCGCCCGACCCGCTCCATTTGGTCGACCGTTTCCTTGGTCGTGCGTCCGGGCAATGAGGCGCAGCGGTTAAAGACAAAAACGGCCGCGGCGATCATACTCAGCCCAATGATAGTGAATGCCACCGTCCAATGGAAATGTCGGGAAAAAGATGGCGGCGCCGTCATCAGAAGGAAGTACCGCCCCCCACGCCCGAAAGGACGCGAAGGGCGGCTGTTCCCCCCAGAACAATCTTGGAAAGCTTCGTGTCCAGTAGATGAGCTTCGCGCGGCCCGCAACAAAATTTTAGCTTAAATGCATTGAGTCTGTCTAGATGCCATAATCCGCCAGATGAAAATCGGAATTCGATATGAAACAATTTACCGCTACGATCGGGCGGTCAGGTTCTCCCCACACGACGTGCGCCTGTTTCCCCGGACCGATCGGTTTCTACAGATAACCCGGCTCGATTTCCAAACCAAACCGAAAACGACAGTGCGCTTTGGACGCGATGTTTTCGATAACGTCGTTGCCTCCTGTTTTTTCGATCAGCCGTCGGAAATGCTGGAGCTGCGGCTTGCCCTGGATGCGGAGGCGGCCAAAAAGAATCCTTTCGATTTTGTTTTGTCCCGTCGCGCTGTCCAAATGCCCTTCAACTACGAAGAAGATATCGCCTCGATTATCTGCGCTTATTGCAAACGCCAAACGCGCGAGTCCCTCTCGTTGCCCGGCTGGAAGCCCCCGTCACGGGAATCGCCGCGAGAAACTGTGGCAACGTTGGTGGAATTAACGAAGACTTTTCACCGAACAATTTCCTATGAACGCCGTGAGGAAGGCGCCGCGCAATCGCCGGTCGAAACATTGCGCCGCCAGCGGGGCGCTTGCCGCGATACCGCGGTGTTGTTGGCGGAAATTCTGCGCGATCTCGGTCTAGCCGCGCGAGTCGTCTCCGGATATTTGCGTGAAACAGATGAGGAAGTTCGTCGCGCCGAAGGCTCGTTGCATGCGTGGACGGAAGTTTTTTTGCCCGGCGCCGGCTGGGTTGGGCTGGACCCAACGAATGGTATTTTTTGCAATGATAATTTCATTGCCGCCGCGGTCGGATTACGGCCGGCGGATATCACGCCGATCAGCGGAAGTTTTTATCATCGGGATCGCGTCCCAGCGGAAATGAAGAGCCGGCTCGAGTTGATCACGCTTTGATGCGGCGCGTCGCCGCAGCGTGCGCTGTCATCCCGAGCGGCGCAAGACGGCGAGGAACCTATCAAACATAGTTGATGATGCAAACTAGGTTGTGTGATCGATGCAGAAATGCGAGGTCTCTCGCTTGCGCTCGGGATGACGTCGGTATGTGCACGTCGCTTCAAGCCCGCGCATCTCTCTTAGCGATTGGAGCGGCAGGGTTGCCCGATAAACACGTTAAAACGCGAAAGTCATCAGAAAGTTTCCCTAAATGCTGACGAGTTTGCGGTTGCGCAATTTCCGTTGCTTCGAAGGCCTGTCGATCGATATCGGTCCTGCTTTCAATTTGTTTCTCGGTGCGAATGGCGAGGGAAAAACTACGATATTGGAAGCAGCTTGCGTTCTTCTGCGTTTGCAATCGCAGCGCTCTTCTTCGTTCGCACCGGTGATCCAAATCGGTAAAAAGTTTTTCGAGGTCCGCGGCAAGTTCGAAGAACACGAACTTGAATTTCGCTACAGCACGTTACGACGCCGGGTGAAGTTTGATGAGATCGAACAGAGAACACTGGGCGAATATTTGCGCATCGGGCGCGTGGTTTCGTTGGCGAATGCCGACAT
Source organism: Verrucomicrobiota bacterium (assembly GCA_003220075.1). Taxonomy (GTDB): domain Bacteria; phylum Verrucomicrobiota; class Verrucomicrobiia; order Chthoniobacterales; family UBA10450; genus AV69. The sequence goes on along the minus strand of QHRJ01000039.1, from coordinate 23,898 downwards.
CGAGCTCGTTCGCGGTGGATCAGAAGCTCGGCGCCGTTACCTGGATTTTCTCGGGGCGCAAATCGATGGAAGTTATCGGCCGGCATTGCGGGCTTACGAACGCGCCTTGCGCGCGCGCAACGCGCTGTTGAAATCGGCTCTGCCGCGCGCGCGTGAAGTAAAAGCGTACAACACCCCGCTCATTGCACATGGTCGAGTGCTGCTGCGTTTGCGCATCGAATTAGCGAAAATGCTCGCCCCGTTGGCGACGCAGGCTTACCAGCGCATCAGCGCCGGTCGCGAAAAATTCGAGCTTCGATTTCTGCCCGGCGCCAGCGACGATTTCGGGGGCGATCTCGAGCGCTCGCAGAGCGAATCAATCCGTTTACGTCAAACAATTGTCGGTCCACACCGCGACGATCTGGAATTGCTAGTCGACAATTTACCGGCAGCGCAGTTTGCCTCGGAAGGGCAACAGCGAACGATCGCGCTGGCAATGAAAATCGCGCAGGCGAAGGCGCTGAAAAAATCAAGCGACGGAAAAGCGCCATTGCTTTTGATTGACGACATTTTCGGCGAGCTCGATCCCGAACGCCGCAACGCGTTGCTCGATAATTTGCCAGCGGATTGGCAGAAGCTGGTTACGGCTACCGCGATGCCATGGCGTGATGAAATCACACCTGCGACCATTTACGAAATGCGCAACCTCCAATTCGTCCGGGTAAAAACTTAGGAATTGTCATCCCCGAGCGAAGTCGAGGGATCCCGCAATGTTCCTTTAAACTTTTGCAACTGGGTCCCTCGACTTTCGCTCGGGATGATCGGCGCGGCACGCCGTCAACTTGCGGACATGCGCGGACGCTTTTACATAAAATCGTGCGCGAATTACCTCAGGAGAGAGCAGCAAGTTACGCTGGTTCGTTGCTGGTGGCGCATCCCAGCATGCTTGATCCAAATTTTCGCCGTGCCGTCTTGTTCATTTCGGCTCATACCGCCGATGATGGCGCGCTCGGCGTGATTTTGAATCGGCCGCTCGAAAAGCAGGTGAGCGAAATGGTAACGGAAACGCCGCTGAACGCCTTGGAGAAAGTGCCAGTATTTTTTGGCGGACCGGTCGGTCGCGATCGTTTGATTTTTGCTTCGTTGGAATGGAAGACCGGGGAAGGACTCAAACTGAATCACAACGTGGATGTTGAAGAAGCAAACGAAAAGCTTGGGAAAGATCCCAATTCGGTGCGCGCATTTATCGGCTACGCGGGGTGGGGGGCGGGCCAGCTCGAAGCGGAGATGAAGCAGAACGCCTGGGTCATTCGCAGGCCGAACCGCGCGACAATGAAACTCGACCGGTTGCCCAGGCTTTGGTACGACATCATGCGCCGGTTAGGTCCGTGGTTCAAGCTGCTGGCCGCAGCGCCGGATGATCCGTCGTTAAATTAGGTTACGGGGCGTTAGCAACGAGGAGGCAATTCGGAAATTACCGAGTTAACATTGAGATGTTGCACGTGCAACATTCAAATATTAACAAACAGCAGAACTGAATTGGAAACGCCGATTCCGGGAGAATGCCCGCATCCTAACCTTCTCCCATCAGAAGAAGAGAAAAAACATCTAAGATTCAACATCGAACGCTGAAGATCGAAGCAGAAGCGATTCAGGATTTCGGTGTAGGTCCAGCATTAGGGCCTTGTTCGAAACGGTAGCCGTGGAGTTGGATTTCTCGGGCAAATACTCTTTCCACAATCTGGCGTTGCTTCGGACTTAATACCAACTGATACGGTGTGCGATCGGTTCGGAAGTGAGCCTTTTTTCTGGCGCCCAGGTTGCCTGCGAAGGGCACGTTCAAGCGCGCAAAAATTTCGGCAAGTTCATCGATCAGATTTTCATAACGAACAACTCGATTCACGATAATTCGCGATCCGGAGGGATCGGTGTAACGCGGGTAATTGATCGGGAACTTACCCCTGGCAAAGTATTGATCGAGGGAGAGGGTGCCGCCCTGGCGGTAGGTGTGCATTTGATAATGCGACAGAACCTTATCCCAGGGGTTGCGCTCGACGCAGAATTTGAAATAACTGTTCCAGACAGCGGAAGGAACGCGCAGCTGAATAAGCCAAGCCGGCATATGATTGTAAAAACGCTCGCGTCGTGCGCGGAGGCACCGCCAGGCCGAACGCGGCCCGAATGGGATACGCAGGATTTCAGAGATAGGATTACCGGATCCTTCGTAATTACGCGGCTGGTGTCCCTCGATGGGAGGGACGAACGGGGTAAGGACATCATCTGGACCGCAATGCTGCGAGAGAAATACTTCAAGGCTCGTCCCCGCTGTCTTGACCGTTTTAATAAAGATGAATTTGTGCTTGTGAGAAATGATCATCGGCAGAGCTTTGACGACCATCGTTAGGAAGGCAGTCAATTTGGAATTGTTAGCTGCCCGCTGAAGATATGGCAACCGGGGAATGCCTGAGAGCGCGCGGACGACTGCGAATCGAACAATTCTTAGCTTTAAGGGATGACGCGGTGGAGGAGCTCAAAGATTCGGCCAAATGGTTTGCGTTATTGTTTTGCCGCGGGGAGTGTTTCGGCAATGGCGTTGCGTATTCACCAAAGCGTTGTCCGAGGCGAGATCGATAATCGCCGGCGCGGGCATATTGAGGGATGGATCACGCTTGTCGGGGTCGAGCGGCCGGTGACGCTGGAACTGACGGGAAATTGTTTACGCGATCTGGCGGGAAGTGTCGTGCGCTTTGAAAATCCGCATCCGGTGGCAACGGAGGATGAGCAGAACGTACCCGCGCTTTTGCAGCGTGGCGTTGCCGGCGAGATCACGGCTTCGCGCAAAGTGCGAGTGCTCGATGTGCCGCTGGAAGAAGCGACGCGCCTAACGAGATCTGGTACGCCGCCGCCAGAACATTTTGCCAATGCCCTTTATCTGGAATGGTTCGGCGAAGCTACTGGCCGCGTGGTGATCGAGAGCAGCGACTATCAAATCGAAGTTTCGCCGGCGGAGTGGAAGCTTTCGCTGGAAGATGAGGAACGACAAATTGCTTCCTGCCATGAGGCTCTGCGTGCCTGGCTGGAACGGCTCGATCAAATCGATTTGCCGGATCCTGAAGAGAAGGAATTTGAAATTGAAGACGAACTACCACTCGATGAATTCGGCTATGAGAAATTCATGCGCGAATCGGACGCGCGCACGGACAAGTACATGAAGCTGTTCGAAAAGTATGAGGGGCATCCGGATCGCGAGAAAATCGTGGCGCGCGAAATGGGTTGGACCTGGCTGGAGGAGGCGTTGGAAGCGGACGAGCGCGGAGCGCTTCCCAAGCGCGAACGAGAAGAGATTCCGCCGTTGGAGCCAAATCCGTTGACCGAAGGAATCGATTGGGTGCGCGATAAAGATGGTCACATTCATCATCCGCTGACGAAACGCGCCTTCGAAAGCGGAGTAGCAATGTGGCATTTCTGCGATGATCGCGGTCTGCTTGAGGACAACGGCGATAGCGATCTCTTCGAAATGGTTTTTCAGTTTCAAACCGCAGGTGCAAAGATCGCCGGCGCGCTCGATAGCCTTGCCTATGACGAGGACGATTCTCGTGACGGTGGGTTCGTCGTTGCGGCCCTGAAACGAGCGCTCAATTATTTGCATACCAGCATGGCGGCGGCGGACAGGGTTGCGCAAAAAGAATTGCTTCCGCCTCAGCGGCTGGATTCGTTTCGCGCCGAATTATTTGAGGTGCGGGAGAAAATCCTCGAGCTGATGCAGCGGTTTCGCGCCAAACGGTTTTGATCCGCTCGCGGTTGTAGCACAGCTATCCTGGCTGCGGGGGCCGACTCCGAAAGCTTTCGGGGTTTATTGTAACACCGCCGCGACCAGGTAAGATGCCTGGTTTCCCCACAGGCTAGAAGCCTATGTCCCGGCCGGCGGTGAATGAATGTGCTCCGGCCTCGGGCCAAGGCCGATAAAGCGTGCTGGAAGCGAACGCAATGCCGGAAACCATTGAAAGAGCCTGAGCAAAATTGGAAGCGAATCTCCACTTTTTGACTCGCGTCCGGTCACTACTCGGCGGTGAATGAACGCCTGCATCGCCTGGATTACGCGGGTAGGCCATTCGCGACGTTCTTGCACTTGCTTCAAGTCAGCGACCGAAACTGGTCCGGCTCTTAATTTTGCCGCCAGCAAATTTGCGGCCGCCACTGCGTCTTGCAACGCGAGGTTGATGCCGACGCCACCGGCGGGAGACATGGCATGGGCGCTGTCACCAATGCACAGCAAGCCTTCGCGGTACCATCTTCGCAAGCGGTTGATCTGGACGGTGAGCAGCTTGATCTTTGCCCAGTCATCCAGCTCGGTGATTCGGTCTTGCAAAAAAGGTCCGAGCCGGACGATGTCGCGATGCAGGCTGGGCAAGCCGCGCCGCTTGATCGCGTCGAGCTCGTCTTTTGGGATAACAAAACCGACTTGGAAATAATCGCCGCGGTCGAGGAGAACGAGTAGTTTCCCGTGGCGAAAAAATCCAAGTGATTGTGGCGGATCGGTCTCCCGTTTGGAAAGGCGCATCCAAAGGACGTCGATCGGCACGCCGAATTCCTCGACCTCGAATTTTCCTCTCGTGTGTGTAATCGAATGGCGACCATCCGCGCCAATGGTCAGGTCAGCCCGCACTTCGCGCTCGCCCTCTGGAGTCTTTACCCGAACGCCGGCAATGTCGTCATTTTCGAAAAGCAGATCGATGACTTCATGCTGCATGTGCAGAGCAAAGGCGGGGAACTGTTTTGCCTGGCTGGAGAGAAAATCCAGAAAATCCCATTGCGGCATGAAAGCGATGAATTTGCAGCGCGTTGGCAAACGCGAGAAATCCGCGATGGGCACCGCATGGCCATTAAATATTCCGCGTATTTCACGCAGTTCCTGGTGGGGTAACCGAAGAAATTCCTCGAGTAATCCGAGCTCATGCAAAAGCTCGAGGGTGGAAGGATGAATGGTATCGCCGCGGAAATCGCGGTTGAAATCGGCGTGTTTTTCCAGAACAACGACGTCCACTCCGGCGCGCGCCAGCAAAAAGCCGATCATCATGCCCGCTGGCCCGCCGCCGACAACGAGGCAACGGGTCCGGATCTCGGGTAGGATGCTCATCAATCAGCCGATTTCGGACAAGACCAAGACCTTCTCAGATTAGTGTGCGAAAAACAGTAAAGCTAATCACAATTGTCTGCACTAGAAAGATGATGGCATCATATTGGTAGCGCTCATTCCGTGTCATCGCACCAGTCGCTAGGTCCTCCGAAGGGATCCATGAGGACATGTTCGATGTACGAGGTTTGATGTTTGATGGGAAGCAGAAATAGGACGCGCAGAAGCGCGCCCCTTCGTCGTGATCCCCCGCGCTGCGCCAAAGGCGGAAGGACATGCTTCTGCATGTCCTGCTTTGCCCTTGCCATGCCCGGAGGGTTGGCGTAAGCGAACTGAACCTTTTCTGATTGTTTAATCGATCATGAGCACGAGCATGAGCCGCGTTAAGAGCAAATACGACGTCGTTATTCTGGGAGCGGGGCATAATGGGCTGGTGGCCGCCAGTTATCTCGGGCGGGCTGGCCTCACCGTACTCTTATTAGAAAAGAACGATTATATCGGGGGAGCGACTACTTCGCAGAAAGTTTTCCCAGATTATGACGCCCGCCTCTCACGCTATTCCTATCTCGTTAGTCTGTTTCCCGAGAAAATCATTCGCGATCTTGGGTTGAACCTCGAGCTGCGGCGGCGCGCGACTGGATCCTTCACTCCTTATATTAAGGATGGAAAACATAATGGATTGCTCTTGAGCAATGTCGATGACCAGGTGGGTCGCCAATCGATGATCGATCTGACCGGCAGCGACAAAGAGTTTGCGCAGCTAAAGAAATTTTATAACCTCTCGCGCGTTTTCGCCGAGCATTCCTGGGATAGCATGCTGGAACCCCTGATCGCGAAAGAAGAGTTTCGCCGCCGGTTTGATGTCGATGGTGTTTCGCGCGAAGCGTGGCGCAGTCTGGCGGAGGAACCCCTCGGAGGTGCGATCGAGCGTTATTTGCAAAACGATCTGGTGCGTGGCCTTGTCCTGACCGACGGAAAGGTCGGTCTCTTTACTCATCCGCATGATCCGTCGCTCCTCCAGAACCGTTGTTTTCTTTATCATCTAATTGGAAACAAGACGGGGGAATGGAAGGTGCCGGTGGGAGGAATGGGAGCGGTGGCGCGCGAACTGGAAGAAGCGGCCCGCCGAAGCGGCGCTGAATTTCTAACCGGTATTAGGATAAGCGCGCTGGGATTGAATGGAAAGAGCCGGACCGTTGAGTTCGAGATGGCGGAAAAAACAGAGACAATCGAGGCGCAGTTTGTCCTCGTAAACTTCGGTCGCAACGTGCTGGCGAAGTTTACCGGCAAGCCGTTCCAGCCGGACGCGACCGATGAGGGCTCGGTCTTCAAGATCAACATGCTGTTGCGCAAGCTGCCGAAGTTGAAGGCGAAAAAGTACCCGGCGACCGACGCGTGGTGCGGAACGTTTCACAGTGACGAAAGTTACGAGCAGATGAATCTGAGCTACGGACAGGCCGTGCAGGGACGCCTGCCGGAAAAAACGCCCTGCGAAGTCTATTGTCATACCCTCACGGACGACAGCATTCTCGCTCCTGATTTGCGTGAACAAGGTTATCAGACCATGACGTTGTTCGGGCTGGATGTGCCCTGGAGCTTGTTCGCGCGCGACAATAGGACGCTGCGGAAAGAAGCGGAGAAAAAATTCCTCGCCAGCATCAACCAGTGGCTGGAAGAGCCACTGGAAGATTGTCTCGCAGTGGGACGCGACGGCACTCTCTGCATCGAAAGCAAAAGCCCGGTTGATATCGAAGACTCGTTAGGAATGTTTCATGGAAACATTTTTCACGACGCACCGACGTGGCCATTCGCAACCACGAAAACTCAAGCAGGGACCTGGGGGGTCGAAACCGAATACGAGAACGTCTTCTTCTGCGGGTCGAGCGCGCTCCGCGGCGGCGCCGTTAGTGGCATCCCCGGGCACAACGCGGCGCGCAAGGTTCTGGAGACGATTAAGACATAAAGCAAAACACCGAAGGCCTAACACCGAACATCCAATGTTGAAGTCAGAAGCCAATCCCGCTGACGTCGCGACGATCGATTCAATCATCACTGCGGCTTACGACGGAATTTCAGGCCCGGCGGGAAAGAAGCGCGATTGGGACCGCGAACGTTCGTTGTATATGCCAGGTGCGCGTTTGATTCCGACGGCGATGGAGACGGGGACAGAAGGTGCCGATCCTACGCCGCACATCCTGGATATTGAGGGATTCATCGCGCGGGTGGAACCGTTCTTTGACAAAAGCGGCTTCTACGAAAAGGAAATTGCGTGCCGCACCGAACGGTTCGGTCAGATTGCGCATGCGTGGAGCACGTACGAGTCGCGCCACAGCGAAGGCGATCCGAAACCATTTATGCGCGGGATCAACAGCATCCAGCTATTCAACGATGGTAAGCGTTGGTGGATCGTCTCGATTTACTGGCAGCAGGAAAATGCGAGCGCACCAATTCCCGAAAAATATCTGTCAGGTGAGTAGCACAGGCTGCCAGCCTGTTCGCCCCGGGACGTTACGGAACATAGACCTCTAGGTCTGTGCGCCCAGCGGAGTTGCACTCCGCTTCCACGCGAGCCGAAGCGGACAAAATGTCCGCTTGACGCACAGGCCACAGGCCTGTGTTTCATGCTGCTGGCTGAGAAGTTTTCGAAAACCAACTCGTTTCGGCCACGTTTGTTGCCGGCAACCTGCTGGCAACTGCAGGCTGGCAGCCTGCGTTCCCCAGATTAAGACGTGCGGACAAAGGCGCTGACTTCTTTGGCGAATTGTTCGAGCGTCATCGGATCGGATGCGGGCGCGTAGCGTAACGCTATATAGGCTTCCGCGATGCTGCGGATCCGCTCGGAGTCGTTAGCCAACAAGCGCGTGGCTCGGCGCGAGAAATCCAGAGGGCCTTCGGATGGATTACGCGGTGCTCCCAGCCGGGCCGCTTTCCGGCAAAAGATTTCATACATAATTTTGACGCGGTTGCCGCGGGGGCGAGTGCGCAAATATGTCCAGCCCGCGTACAGAGCAAGCAGCGCGATCGCGATTACTAAGGTGCCAACAATGAAAAAGATCGGTCCATGCCCGGCTATTCCCACGGACGCGAAAAATGATTCCTGCTCTTCGCCGTCGAAGCTTAGAACCCGGGTATCCCAGGCGTAACTAAGCGTCTGCCAGCCGAGTCGGGCTCGGGCGAATATCGGCCAATGCGCAAGTTTTCTTGCGAGCACGCCCTGGGTGTTATCGAGCTGACCGGCGGCCGCACGACGTTCCAGAAAAGAGTTGAATCCTAAATTCACGCGATCGGGAGCGACAACGGCAGTGGGGTCGATTCTTTGCCATCCGAGGTCCGGGAACCAGATTTCGCACCAGGCATGAGCATCCGCTTGTCGCACGAGAAAGAAATGTCCAATCTCGTTATACTCACCGCCCAAATAACCGGTAACGACGCGCGCGGGAACTCCGGCCAATCGCATCAAGGTCGCGAAGCTGGCCGCGTAGTGTTCGCAAAATCCAAGGCGGCGATGAAAAAGGAATTCATCGAGACCATTCTTTCCGTATTCGCCTGGCGAAGGCGAATAGAGAAATCCCTGGGTGCGAAAAAATTCTAAAGCCTTCTCTACGATATCTCGTGGCGCTGCTTTGTCGGTCGTCCAGGACTGGACCAGCGCGCGTGCCGCCGGGCTGATGGCAGCGGGTAGCTGAAGCAATGGCTCGCGTTCGCCCAAATGGGGCTGGTTGTTCGGAATTTCCGGGTAAGATGTAACTTCGTAGCGGCGCGGTTTATGGATCGGCTGATCACTCCACAAATAATTGCCAGGCGCCAATCTCGCGCCCGAGGGCCAATTCGCAGGCCAATCGAGCGCGAACATCCAACGCGCATCATGCGGTTCGATCGTGATCCATTGTCGAACACCTTCGCTCCGAAGCGGGCTTTGGCTGGTCTTGGGCAGTGCCGCCGGATTCTTGGGCGCGTTCCATTCCAAACCTTCACCGTGCCACATGACGACACCGCGCCAGTACATCGCACCAAGCGTCGGAATTTTGCCGTCCGGAAATTCGGCGCGGAAGGCTACTGCGGAAGAGTTAGTTAGAGATGAAACGCTCCCGGGTGAAAGGTGGTCGGAGAAACCAGTCGAAGAACCTCGCTGCGATGCGATCTGAAATCGGAACCCGGTGCTGAAGCGCGGAAAGAAAAGAAACAGCAGAACAATAAGTGGTGTGGCTTGGGCCAGAAGTTTGCCGGCGGTGCGAACGGGCGGCCAAAAGGCGGATGATGATCCGCGATGAAACTGGATGAGCCCGACGAGCAGCAAAGTGAAAGCGATAAGCAGACAGAGTGCAATCGCGAGATTTTGAGAGAGAAAAAATCCGCAGAGGCAAAGAACCCACGCCACCATGATCATGATGTGGAACTCGCGTGCGGTGTGCGCTTCCAAAATCTTGACCGACGTCAACATGACAATAAGGGAAACGCCCGGCTCGATCCCCCTGAGCGAACCGTAGCTGAAGAAAAGGAGAGACAAGATCAGGGCCACGAGAACCAATTTCCAAACCAGGGAGCGGAGATGATAACCTTTCGGTTCCATCCAGAACTTTGCAGCGAGCGCGATCAAAAACAGCAACGGCACCCAGGACGGGAGGGTCCCAAACATGGGCGGCAATGTGAAAAGCAACGCCGCTGCCAGCCACAAGAGCGGTCGTCGCGGGATGCGCGTGTCTTGTTTTCGAAGTATCTTCATTTGAACAGGGCCAATGCGCGCAAGCAGCGATGGAGATGCGACTCGCCTAGCGACGGCGGAATTTCAGCCGCGGGCAGACGCAGACCGTAAGGACGTCGCGCACGCTCCGCCTCGATGATCCAGAGCGCGAGTTGGGAAAGCCGCGCTTCGAGATCGTCGAGCTGCACTGCGGCAAGGTCGAGATAGAGCAAGCCGTCCGATTCGGCGGTAAACTGTTTTGTCATCAATGCCTGTCCGCGCGCAACCGCTTTCCAATCAATGTGCCGTTGAGACTCGCCCCGCACGTATGGGCGCACGCCGGCGAAATCGTCGCCCTCTCCCAGCTCCCTCCGTGAGCTCCGTTGTCCCGAACGCGCAGTCTCGGCTGGCAGGCGCTGATCGCCCGCCGGCTTTGGATAAACGACATAACGTTGTGGAGTCGGAAGTTGTTTCAGCACTTTCAAAAAACCGAGCGGATAGACACTGGTCAGGTGCAGTCTCCCAATCTGATGCTCGCCCCGGGTCGCCGCGGGAAATCGAAGTACGGTGCGGGCGGCTTTGCCGGCGGGAATTTCGTCGATGTGTTCGCGGGCGTCGCTCAAATCGGGCAGCGTGAGGGCAATCCCGTATCGAGTGGCGCGCGATTCGTTCGTGACCTCGACTGGCAGCGAAACTTCCTGACCGGCGAATGCTGGTTTGATTGATTCGGCCGTTGCTTGCACGCCTCCCAGATTCGAAAGCGTCCGCGGAATTGAAACCAGAAAAACGCTCATAAGTGCAAACAAGAGCAGATATGACGCGGCGTTATTTTGACTGGAGGCAGCGTACCAGATTGCGGCCAGAACAAAGAGCAGGCCAGCGAAACTTCTGGTTGGAGCGAGGGGAAATCTGCTTTTGGAAGATCCGCCTTGCCTCATGGCACCGGTACGCTGTTCAACAGAGCAGCGGTCAACGTGCGACCACTTTGCCCGGACTGCTCAATATCGTGTCCGAGCCGATGAGCCATCACGGCGGTCCCCACCGCTTGAATGTCTTCGGGCAGCACCATATCGCGCCCATTCATCATGGCCCAGGCCTGCGACGCATGAAGCAGCGCCAGGCCCGCGCGCGGCGACAAACCGCTGCGATGGCGCTGTCGCGAAGCGTCCAGCAAATCCTGGAGATAATCGAGTAGCGCCGACGAGGTATGGATCGTCCGCACTTTTGCTTGAATCTCGAGCAATGTTTCCGCGCCAAAAACCGGATTCAATTCCTTGAGCATCTCGCGACGATCCATCCCAAGAAGCATCGCCCGCTCGCTCGCCCGGTCGGGCACGCCCAGCTCGATCCGCATCAGAAACCGATCTAACTGCGATTCGGGCAGTGGAAATGTCCCCACCTGATACTGCGGATTCTGAGTCGCGATTACAAAAAACGGCCGCGGCAATTCGTAAGTGACACCATCGGCCGAGATCTGATGTTCTTCCATGGCTTCGAGCAATGCGCTCTGCGTCTTGGCGGTGGCGCGATTTACTTCATCGATCAGCACCACTTGCGAAAAGAGCGGTCCCTGATGAAATACGAAGCGCTGTTCGTTCCGATCAAAAATTGAATTACCAAGGATGTCGGCTGGGAGCAGGTCGCTGGTGAACTGGATGCGCTGAAAGACGAGGCCAAGCGAACGGGCCAGCGCCTGGGACAAAGTCGTTTTACCTACTCCCGGGATGTCTTCAATTAAGAGATGACCGCGCGCGAGCAGACAGGCGACCGCCAGCTTTACCGCCTCGGTTTTGCCAACGATGACCTCGCAAATCTGGCTGGTGAACGCGGCAATCTGTTTCTTTGTATCGAAACGAATTTCCGGGTCGCGTTCATTCGCGAGCAAGGTGGAATGCATAGGACGCCCGATAAATGATCGTTGGTGCAGCAAGTCCTGTGCGGCTTTTTCGTCCATCTCCCGGGAATATAAGTCGAAATGTCGCGTTTGCTTGCGGCTCCGCAAAGCGTCGACCTACCAGGTGAAATTTGGGGCACGCATTGGTAGGGCGAGACTCCGTCGACCCGCACCGCCTGCTTAGACATTCACATTCACTTGCACTTCAAAAAACCGTGTAAGTAAAAATTAAAGTGCACGTGCAAGAAAAGAAAAAGAAAGCGCCGCTCCTTGTTTTCAGGCCACGACCTGGCGAAAGGCAGACAGGAATGCTTCCATCTCGCTCTTTTTGCCGATGGTCAGGCGCATGTGATTTGGCAATGCTGGAAATAACCTGCCTACCTGCACATTCCGTTCTTTTAACGCTTTGATCAGCGGCGGGACCGGGCGTCTTACATCAATCATGACAAAGTTCGCCTGCGAAGGGATGGATTTGAAATCCATCGCGTTGAGCTGAGTGGTTACAAACGTCCTGGTTTCCTGATTCAGGCGTCGACCATTTGTGACTTGGTCGGGGTCGTTCAAACTCGCACCCGCTGCTGCTACTGCCATAATATTGACGCTATCCCAGCTTTGACGAGAACGCAGTTGCGCAATGGTCTCCGGCTGTGCCACCGCATAGCCACAACGCAATCCCGCCATGCCGTAAATTTTTGAAAAAGTGCGTGCGACAATGAGATTCGGGTGATCCTTGATCAAAGGAATGACGCTTTCGTAGTTGGGACTATCGGCGTAGTGGAAGTAAGCTTCATCCACTAGAATCATCGTTTGCGGCGAGGTTTTGGAGATGAAGTCGGCTAGTTCGTTCTTCGGCGTGATGCTGGCGGTTGGGTTGTTCGGGTTACAGATGTAAACAACACCGGCGTTTGCAACTGTGCTCATCTGGGCAAGGTCGTGCGCGAAGGTATTGGTGAGAGGAACCTTAACGACTTCCGCTCCATTGACGATGGCATGATGGAGAATGGCCTCGAAAGTTGGATCGCCCGCGACCAGTTTACCGCGCTGCGCTCCCGTAAAAGTGTCCGCGCACAGCTTCAGAATCTCACCCGATCCATCTCCTAACAGGATTTGGTTTGGGTTAACACTGTTTAGTTTTGCCAGTTTTTCGCTTAAGAGGTCGGCCGGTTCGTCCGGGTAACGACAAGCCAGATTGAACGCGTCCGTCATCGCTTTCAAGGCATGTGGGGAAGGGCCATAAGGATTTTCGTTCGAGCTCAAACGCACAATTCTCGTTAGCAACGGCGCGGGTGGATCTTTCATCCGCGGAACCGTTTTTGCCAAAGAAAGCGCGGGCTTAACCGCGGCGCAGGCCGCTCCCGCGCTTAACAGCTGCGCAAATTTACGTCGAGAAATCGAGATGCTATTCATTTATAACCTCCGTCTGGTGGTGATACGGCGATCCCCGGCAAATTGCGAGACGGAAATTACCTTCTGTGGAGGCACCAGCATCGGCTGCACATTTTGAGAGGGTTGGCAACGCGCCCTCGTCGCGACAAGGAACGGCGCTCTCAGATAGCCGTTTAAGCAATTCGGCGGCGAAGCCGCCGCTGTGATTTACTGCGATCCGCCCTCTGGCTCGCTAGAGCCCACCGCTCCGAGAGGCGTCGCATCAACGACTACCGCAGGCGGATCTTTTTGCTTTTTAGGCTGCATCGCCGCGGTAAGGGCGGCGTCGAGCATCGGCAGAGCGACTGGTTTGGCGAGGATGGCGGTTGCACCCGATGCCTCGGGCTCAACCGGCGCACTCCAGCCAGAAATTAAAATTACGCGCGCTTGGGGGTCCTTCGCCAGAATGTAACGGCAGGCGGTGATACCATTTAGTTTTGGCATCCGGTAATCCATCAGCACCACGTCCGGACGGTGCCGATCGTATGCCTGAATGGCTTCCATGCCCGTGCTCACGACTTCGACGACTTGGTGGTGACAAAGGCCGACCATTTCCGCCAGGGATATCCCCACGCTCTTTTGATCGTCGGCGATCAAGACACGCATGAGCTTCCACGCAGAAGTTTTCATGCCAGCGGCCGAAAATAACAATAAATTCTGGAATTTGGCTCGAAAAACTGAAGGCCCTCTAAGAACCGAGTCGCCTTCAACTTCTACGGGACCCTGGCCGAAGGCGCCGGCGTACTGCTCTGACGTGGCTTCGCCTCCGGTTGTTTCATGAGCGATTGCTTTAATCCAGGCTGCGTAGCGGTCGAGATGGGGTGATTACGCCGATATTCCTTCACTGCCAGGCCAACCAGAATCGCGAGCATCACGAAACAGATGACGCGTTTTTCTTCCTTGGTGAGGACGAACATCAACTTCGTCGCGGTTTTACATGCACCGACGGAAAATGCCCCCGCACATTCGTATCGTAGAATTGGGCCTTTGATGCAGCGCTGAGAAGGTCGCGGTAAATCTGCGGTGGCACGTTGCTGTAACGATAAACCGCGCCGCTGATAAACTCCACTTCGAGCGCGTGAAGTCGTTTGCTGTAGCCGACGGCTGCCAGAGCGTGAGAATGCACCGGCTGGCGGGCAATGCGGGAAGAAATTTGCTGCTGTTCCGCGGCCGATGCGCCACTCAGACTGAGCATTGCGATAACAATAAGAGTAGCGCGACGCCGCACGGAAATTACAACTGTTTGAGGAGCGTCTTCCAACGCGCCCAGGCTTCGTCGCGCGCGTGTCGGTTCCCCTCGTCGGCGTCTGGCTTCTCGCCTTCGCGCATGAATCCATGACCGGCGCCACCATAAACCACCGGCTCGTATTTTTTTCCGGCGCGCCTCATCAAATCCTGGGCCGTCGGAATTGTCACATTGACGCGTTCGTCGTTGCCTGCGTAAAAGCCGTAAACGGGACAGGGAATGTTTGCGACCTTTGCTTGCTGATCCGGCGCGGTTCCGTAGAACGAATAGGCCGCTTTCAGTTTCGCGTTCATATTGGCGTATTGGAAGACCCAGCCGCCGCCCCAGCAAAACCCGCATACCGCCAGGGTGCCGTTGCCTGCGGGAATTTTTAGCGCGTAGTCTGACGTAGCATCGAGGTCCGTTTTAATCCGCGGTTCTGGTAAAGCCGAGATCGCTTTCCGCGCTCCATCGACATCAGTAAAGGTTTGGCCGCTCAGCAGGTCGGGCGCAATCGCAATGATCCCGTTCTCTGCCAGTTGATCGCACAAACCGCGCACCCAATCACTCAATCCAAAAATTTCGTGAATCACCAGCACGACCGGCGCTTTATCCTTGCGCTCTGGATAAACAACGAACGCCTTGATTATGCGATCGCCCGATTTGATTTCAACCCATTCAGCGTGACGCGGCGAATTGTTGAGTCGCGCTTTCGCCCAATCCTGAGCGAGCAGCGCCGACGTCGAGAACAAGGCGTAGGCGAGGAACAGGACAAGTCGCTTCATCGAGCGACGGTGGTCGTGGTTGTTGTCGGCGCAGCGCGACGTCCGATTAAAGAATCAATACTCCAGCGGCCAGCCCCGTAAAAGAAGACAAAGAGGAAAATCCAGCAATAGAGAACGGCAAGTTCACCCTTGTTTAGAAGCGGGAAAAATTGCTCGGTCGCAACCGGTGGGTGATTCAGGGCCTTGCCGGCCGCGTGAATCATGAAGTAGGCGACTGCCATTTCACCGCTGGCGATGAGAGCCGCGATTCGTGTTAGAAGTCCAAAAGCAACCAAAAACCCGCCGACCAACTCAATCCAAGCACCCAGTAGCATTATTCCCTCACCTGCACCTTGGCCGCCCGGTGGAAAACCGAGCAACTTCTGTCCGCCGTGGCAGGCAAACATTAAGCCTATGACTAGCCGCAAGATGCAATAAACCGGATCCACATAACGATTGAGCACGTTCATGTCGCGAGGCTGCGCTTTTCCTCCTCGCCCTGTCAAGCATCTCCTATTTCCTATTCCTATTGATAATCCTAATTGTATTCCCCGGGTCGCTCCACGATTCGCGATGCTGGATTCTGGATTCTCGATGCTCGCACTCGATGTTCGATGTTGGATGTTGGATGTTTGTTGAAATGACGAATGACGAGGCAATGACGAAGACGGGCTGGTGCTCATAACTGATAACGCTGCCGTCATCCCGAGTCGCGAAGGCGACGAGGGGCCTTTCCCAAGCTCTGACGTCACCCAGACCACTTACCGCCTTCCTCTTGCGATTAGTTATGCGTTTTGCCTTTTCCACCAATCACCTGTCACGTTTCCAGACTTTTCCCTTCTCGCTCCCTGCGCACTTAAGTACCATTCGCACCAGTGCGCGGCCTTTATCGCAAAGAGCGGACTGACCACGGGCGGCAGTTTGCCCTTTTTGCCCGGTCCTGCATCTTCACCATTCACTGATCTGCTATTCGGTTATGATCGGATATTCGATTTTCGGTGTTGGATATTTGTTAGAGTTCGATTTCAATGCCCTTTGCTGTGAGCCGGAGAGATAGTTACGCGTGAAAATTGGTAGCTTTGGTTACCTTTGGCGGCTCATTCCACGCTCCGCGAGCAAGGAATTCAAGGACAAAGTCCTGTGTGAATTTCAGTCGTACCAAGCATACGAAACGGGCTACCGCTGTCTCGCGAGCGCTTTGGGGCGCCCGGATAAAAATCCTGGGCAAGGAGAGTTGGAACGTATCCGTAGATTAATAGATCGAAGAGGCAACCCAGCCGGATCACTTAGCATTCCGGACTGCCTCTTTGCCGCAGCCTTTGTCAGCATTACTCGTCCTCACCGAATGGTAGAAATCGGGACCGGCAGCGGATTCTCCAGTGCTCTCCTGGCGTGTGCTATCCACCTCCAAAGACCGGACGCACGCGCACCCTGCGTCGACACGCTCGACGCACACGCCGAATATTTTGGAGAAAGCAATTTACCGGTCGGATTCGATATCTCCAACTTAATCCCTGAATTCCCGGGCTCGGTTCGAGTACATGCCCCGCGCGAGTCGGACTTTGTCGGAACCCTGGCAGCGAAGGATGAACTGGAGCTTGCATTTATCGACGGCAATCATCAGCACCCACTTCCGTTACTCGATGTTCTGCGAATCGCTCCATATGTTAAGGGTGGCGGATGGGTCCTGCTTCACGATATCCGCTTCGGAACAATTGTGGAAACGGCGCGCAAAAAGGGAGTTCCGCTTCCCTACGAAGGGTTGTTTGGCGCGGAGTGGCTCTTTGATGAGTGGGCGTGGAACAAAATTGACGGAGGAAATATTGGGGCAATTCAGTTGCCAACAAAGAAAAAAGCAATCTTGCGCTCCATGGGAACGCTGATGAATTCGCCCTTTGAGGTATGCAAAGAAAGCTACCGGCGGCTGCGCGATGAAGTAAGAGAGGCTGCTCGCTTTTGCGCTCGATGAGCACCCATGGACTTAGTCGAGATAAGGTATTTCCAGAATAGTTATCACCGCGGCTTCGTCTCGTTAGGTCTAGAACTGCAGCGTGGCTTCCGCAGACCGGACAAATCTATGCGAAATTCCGATTCACGGCTGCTGCACGATATCTAGAGCTATGCAGATGAAATGCCAGAGCTCGCCGAGGACTATCAACTCCGAACGTATTCGCGAGCAGACACGCTGACCATTCCGAACCACACTGACCTCCGGGCTGTATGTCCTACGGGCAGGAAGTTGACTTCTGATCTTATTCTCGTTAGATGCGAAAGCTACTCGCGCACCCCATCGCAGCACCGTTTCTTTTCATCTTCGGCATTGTCCTCTCGCAACTCGGATACGGCTATCTCCAGCGCGGCTCTTTTCCATATACACCGCGGGACGCTCCGACGCAGATCATTTCGCCGACAAACAGGCCGGCGGTCTATTGGGCCGTCAGCGCTGGAATGTTCCTCTTTGGCATATTGCTCGTCCTGGTGTCTGCCTATGCGGTCCTTTGCCTCGTCCGAGCATATCGCGCGGGAGAGGCACAAGTATTCCGCGGGCCTAACCGCTTGGGCCTCATCATGATTATTCTTGCGTCGATTTTGACCATTCTCGCCATCATTTTAAGGTGACTTGCGATGCCCTCAGGTAACCCAGGGGATGCTGCCAGTGGTCGCTGATCTGGTGTCTCGTTAGGTCTATGCGCAACGTCCTATTTTGCGTGCTAGTGATCAGTGCAAATCACCAGACGTGGGCGCAGGCAATCACGGCGTCGGCGCCCCGGCACGCCCTTGCGATTAGCGCGCCTAGGCCGGACTATCCACTTGAAGCGCGGTCGCACTGGCTCGAAGGGCGCGGACTTTTCTCCCTCACTATTCGGCCTGATGGCACCGTCGAGTCGGTCGAAATCGGGAAAAGCACCGGTCACGCACGATTAGATCAGTCCGCCATAGTTGCTTTTCGGAAGTGGCGCTTCAAGCCCAGCAGAGTTAGGCATATTAAGATCCCGATGGAGTTCACGATGGCCGGGCTGCGGCCGCAGGGCATTGACTCCGCAGGCAGAAAAGCGAGGCAGCCAGCCTCCTTCTGGATATGCGAGTTGGCGCGATTATTGGCAGAAGTGCATCCCATTGTGGAATGGATACCACCATTCTGACCACGCAGATTACTTTCGGAAACGAAGAAAGACGCTTGGTTTAGAAGAGATCAGTGCGCAGTAGTCGTATAGTTTTGTTGGAAAATGCCTATCTCTCTCACCCCATCGGATATTGCACGACTGATCGTTGGATCGCCTTCGCGATTTGATCTTTGGGTACGGCTTCTCCGGACCAGCCCGCTGGAGTGTGCCGCCGAGATTGGTGTTTGGAAGGGAGACTTTGCCAAGGTAATCCTGTCCAACTTTAGCCACATCACTAAGTACTACATGATCGATCCCTGGGCCCATTTACCGGATTGGAACAAACCCTTCAATGTAGACGATCGCTCCTTCGAGGATGTTTATGCTGAGGCCTTACTTAAAACAGACTTTGCCGCCAACCGGCGCGTAGTCCTCAGAGGCCGAACGAGTGCCGTCATTGATGAGATACCAGACGAGTCACTCGACTTCGCCTATATCGACGGAGACCATACGCTTAGGGGGATAACAGTGGACCTCATGCGCGTCTTTCCAAAAATAAGGGACGGCGGGCTCATTGGCGGTGACGACTTCGTCAATAAGCCATGGCAGCATGGCGCTGCCTACGAACCGACGCTAGTCTGTCCTTTTGCAGTGTATTTCGCCGAGGCAATGCGGCTTTCGTTTTTGGCGCTTCCGCACAAACAATTTCTCATCCAAAAAGCGGCAGACGCCGGGTTCTCCTTCGTCGATCTGGTGGGAACGTATTCGGACTTGTCTTTGAAGAAACTCTCTCAGGGCTAGGTGCGCCTGATCACTGACTTCTGTCCTGCGACCTCTGATTTTATGCTCGCATTCTCCAGCCGCGGCTGATCTTGTTCTCGTTAGGTGATTAGCCGATGAAGACGCAAGTCGAGTTTCGTTCTGGTAAATTTCCGCCCTACGAAGGGGAGCAAGAACAGATCAATCCCGGCCTGTGGGGCAAACGGCTTGCCGAGTACTTGGTGCAGAAACTATCGGAAAAGGGGATCAAGACGGAGGAGATCATTGCAGAGGACTGGGGCTGGTACATTCCGGTGCGGAATGAGGGATCTAGGCTCGCCATTTGTTGTGGACACCAGGATGGCGACGATGATGAGTTCGTGTGCTTCACCGATCCAAGCACGCCCATCGTGAAGAAGTTCTTCAAGAAGATTGATGCTACGGCACAACTCACTCGGCTTACGGAGGCGATTCAGCAGATTCTCTCTTCGGATCCGGAAATCAAAGACGTGGTATGGATAGGGCCGACCCAGCCTGCTGGCTTTGCTGTAGCTGGCTAAACCGGCAATTACCCGAAGGGAGCTAGCGGATGAAGGTTGTGTTCACGAAGGCGAAACTCGAAGGCTGGGCCCTGGTCGCCGAGATCGGCGGCGAGGTGGCTGTGATCGTGTCCGTGATCTATCTTGGGAGGCAGATTAACGACAACACCAAGCTGCTCCGCAGCCAGGCTCATTATAACGCACTCTCGCTTGCCCAGAAGCCGCTGAAAATGATGGTCGAGAACGAGAGTCGGGCCGGCGCGGTAACCGAATGCGATGCCAATCCGAACGGCGTAGCCGCCGCGACGTGGGCGCGTTGCGCCAACTATTATTTCATGCAGTTCAACTCCTGGGAGTACATGTACTATCAGAACCGCGACCGCTCAATCCCGCAACAACTCTGGGTTGGATCAGACACCTACTTCAAGACACTCGTACAAACGAAGCCAGGCTACGTGCGCTTTGGAATGAAATGGAGACGGCCTTCGATGAACCCTTCAGATCTTACGCGACGCAAGAGTTTCGACGACGACCAGAGCTTCCAACCAGCAAGCCCTGACCGGCCGATCTTAGATGACCACTGACGCAGACCACACACCACAAATCAAAGGTCAGACACCAGAGAAGGGAATGCTCCCTGTCGCTAATCGCGGGTGATCGCAGCTACTTTGAGAAAATAACTGGATGCAAGCAGCTTTGTTTCGTTGGATGGTGTCGCGAAGCCCTATATCGATTTTCATTGCTGTGCTGGCTTTTGCGATCGCGAGTTGCGGTGGCCGCCCCAAAGAAACTGACGCGAAGGCAGAGTTCTTGCATCCTTATCCTACGGCCGGCGTCGTCAGCGTTCGGATGAGCGAGGATGAAGTCGTAGCACGCAGTTTTGCGATCACATATCGGCATGCCGGGGATCCGCTGTCGAAGACGTTGGAGCTCCAATACATGAAAAACGATCAGGGCATCTACGAGCTTCGTCCTGCAGCACCCTCGGAGTTGCCGTGACAAATCGTTTAACCAATCACATCAGCGAACTCCGAAACTATTCACGAACGGGTACATTGGCTCGCTACGCCTGTCCGTCCGAAATTAGTGGAACCGGGCAATGTCTCGCTGACTTCTGATCTCTGACACATGAGCGCACAGATCGTCGATCCCTCTCTTCGTCCCGCTGATCCGAAAGCAACATCTCCGCGGCAGCGACGAGTTGGCTTCGCGGCGTTGGTGGTCGGCTTTGTGATCATTCTTATCGGTGGGTTCCGGCCAACGCTCGCCCAGTGGTTCTTCATTGCCGGCAGTCTACTTGTCGTCGTCAGCCTGCTTTTTCTCGGAAGACGTTTTTGGGATTCAGAATCAGACCACGACATCGAAAATTGTATGGGGATCATGTAGCTTTGGTTGAAGCGGAGCCGACTGGCGCCAATGGAATATTGAAAAACTTGACGGCTTAAAGCCGTCAAGTTTAGCGGCAGCGAGAAATTTAGCAGTGGGCTGGTCTCTTTGCCACGCGCATCGGAAATTCCCTGATTGTTGACATAGGCGGCCTTTTTCGCGGACGATGGGCAGGATGATGAGGTTCGAAAATCAGGTCGCGATTGTCACCGGGGCGGGGCGGGGGATCGGACAGGCGATTGCGCTGCG
The DNA here is from genome assembly GCA_003220075.1 of Verrucomicrobiota bacterium. Classification (GTDB taxonomy): domain Bacteria; phylum Verrucomicrobiota; class Verrucomicrobiia; order Chthoniobacterales; family UBA10450; genus AV69. The sequence goes on along the minus strand of QHRJ01000039.1, from coordinate 2,759 downwards.
GCTGGCGAGTGAAGGCGCACAAGTGGCGAGCGTGAGTCGCACCGAAGCCAATGCGCAGAAAACGGCGGACGAAATTAATGCTTCGCGGCCGGATACGGCGAAAGCATACGCGGTGGATGTTTCTAATCACGCTGAAGTGCAAAGAATTGGGGAACAGATTCTGGCCGATTTCGGGCGCGCAGATATTCTGGTCAACAACGCTGGCGTGACTCGCGACACGCTCAGCATGCGGATGTCGCCGGAAGATTGGGATTTTGTTTTAAACACGAATTTGAAAGGCGCGTTCAATTTCGTAAAGGCGGTGCAACGCGCCTTGGTCAAGCAACGGAGCGGGCGCATCATTAACATCAGCTCAGTTATCGGGATCATCGGCAACGCGGGACAGACCAATTACGCCGCGAGCAAGGCCGGCTTAATCGGTTTCACCAAATCGCTCGCGAAAGAACTGGCCAGCCGCAACATTACGGTGAACGCAATCGCGCCGGGATACGTCGCAACCGACATGACGAATGCGCTCTCTTACGAGATTCAGAAAGGGATTCAGAATAAGATCCCGTTGAAGCGAGTAGGTGCGCCGGAAGAAATCGCGGCAGCCGTGGCATTTCTCGCATCGGCGGAGGCGAGTTATATCACCGGACAGGTTCTCTGCGTGGATGGCGGGATTGTGATGTGAGATTGTAGATTATCGTCTGGTTAATTGCAGAAACCTGGCAAGCGGGAGCGGCTGCCCTACAATTCACAACTGCGGGCGCAGCATGATGGTGACGCGTCCCTCCGCCACGGGGGTGCCACTCGCTGAGAGCGCGCATTGATAAATGGTGTTGCCGGAATCTCCGAACAAGCGTTGGGCGCGCACCTCCAGCGGCGAAGCGAGATCGTCGAGGCGGGCGATATGCAGATGCACATCTCGTAGCGCGGCCAAATAACATGGCGGTGCGGTCGCGCCGGCCGCGCGCGCACGTAATCCGCCATGAATGGCGGCGGCCTGTGCACCGTACTCAAGAGCGTGTAAGCCAGAGAGTCGCCCGTCACGTCGGAGCGGATTTGCCTCGTATCGGTGCGTATTAGTACTGCAAACAATGAATTCGTCATCCCAGTCGAGCACGCTATCCAACAGACACATTGTGCCGGAGTGTGGGATGAGTGTGCGGATTTCGGCTTTGTCGATGGGAGTGGGCATTCAGTAAATACGGCTGGGGTCCGACAACTTTAAGAACTCACAATCAACGGGCAAGATGCCCGTTTGGCCCCACAGCCAAGATGGCTTTGCTACAGTTGCGCGCTTAATCCCAAAACGGATAAAAATTAAACCAATTGTAAGGCGCAAGCCGGGCGTAATGCTCGAGACGATCGACATAACGTTGCGTCCAATGCTGGATGTCTTCGGCGCGGCGGTCCCGATTCAGGATTATTTCCTCGGCGAATCGCTCGAAATAAATTTCGTAGCGGTTCCCTCCATGATAGAGGCCAAAGAACAGGATGACGGGACAATGCATCATGGCGGCGATGAGAATGGCGCCGATCGGAAAGGTTGCTGGCGCGCCGAGGAATTGACATTGCGTGGTCTTGCCGTTGCTCGTCGGCCGGTCGCCTAACGTTCCAACCAAAAAGCCGGCATCCAGGCTCTCTTTTACTTTTAGCAATGTATCCGGGCGATCCGGAACAATGACGGTGCTGGCGATCTCCGGGTTAAGTGCATCAAGAAAGCGGGTGATGTTTTCATTGTGGACAACGTCCATCAGGACCTTGAGCGGGAATTCTGCGCGCGTTACGCCCAGCGCGCGTAACACTTCAAAGCTACCCAGATGCGAACCCAAAAGAATGCAACCCTGGCCGCTTTCGACCTGCTGATGAAGTATTTCACGGTCGTGAAATTTTATCTCGAAGCGCTGGAATTCACCGGTAAGCAAATAGACTCGGTCGAGAATGGTCGCGGCGAAGCAATGAAAATGGCGGAACACATGCCACCAGCGGGCCGGACGGCTCCGCACGCGCTTTAGATATTGATAGGACACTCGTCGGGCGGTGTGCGCGCTGAAAACGAAGTAAAGTGTAGTTGGATATAGTAAGAGCCTTGCCGCCCAGCGTCCGACGGCAGTGGCGGTCCAATGAATCAATCGTAGCATGGCGGGAGTGCCGCGCTCGGGCAGATCTGTCCAGCGTCGCGTGTGCAGAGTTTTGTCCGCGGTTAGGGTCACGTCTCATCATTACATGGAGGGGCGAGCTCCTGCGAGCCCGGGAATGCAGCAGCCCACGTTATTTGTTTAGTAACGTCGTCGGTCTCAAACCGGAGTGGATTGCCATCCTAGAGGCGTGTGACTGCAACTCCAGGAACTCCCAAAATCCAAATCCCAAGTAAACCCCAATCCCCAAAGCCCAAAAAGGAAGGAAGTCGACTTAATCCCCGGATACGTTGATCCCCGAATAAAGAGGCCTGCAGCTGCGAACGCTTGCGCGACTCGACCGAGCCTCGCCCTACCATTCGTACTCGCGAAAGTTTCAGAGGTAGGGCGACGCTCTGCGTAGCCGCACGCAAGGCCACATTTCCATATCAACACGCATTTAGCTACGATCGAGGAGTAGCTTTGGTTATTGGGATTTGAAGATCGCTTGGAGCTTGGATCTTGGGAATTGGGATTTACCGGCGGACGACCATCCGAGCCCTAGAAAAGTCTAAGAAGCTAGGCAGATTTGCCCAACTTGCGCCAAAATCAACGCAGGCGGGGCGTCGCTGCTACGTTTTCCGCTTACCGCAAATC
>QHRJ01000296.1 GCA_003220075.1 Verrucomicrobiota bacterium | reverse complement strand
GCGGTCATCGCCATATCAATTATTTTCGTTAATTGGTATGGGGCGCTTGCCGCACTGGGTATTGGCTCAATCATCATCGGCCTCGCGCTGCAAACGCCGATGAAAAGCTTCATCGCCTGGATTTATATCCTCGTTCGCCAGCCGTTCAGAGTAGGTGATCGCATACAGATCGGTGACGCCACGGGCGACGTAATCGACGTTGGGTACCTCGACACCAGTCTATGGGAATTCGGCGGCAAATACATTTCCGGTGATCATCCGAGCGGTCGCATCATCAAGTTTCCAAATGAGAAGGTGCTCGACGAGATTGTCTACAATTATTCGTGGCCGCTTTTCCCCTACATTTGGAACGAGATTAGATTCCAAGTCGCCTACAATGCCGACCTTGAGTTCATCGCCAGCACGATGCAGAAGATTACTGAGGAAGAGCTAGGCAAGGAAATGATAGCGCGCGTTCAAACATTTCGTGACTTGCTCGCTCGCACGCCCGTCGATGAACTGGAAGTTCACGAGCGACCGCGCGTGATCTTTCGCGTAAGTGATAATACGTGGCTCGAAGCGATTGTCCGTTACCTTGTTCAACCCCGTGAAGCTGGTCGCGTTAAAACTCGCTTGATCAAAAAACTTCTCGCCGCACTTAACACCGCTCCTGACAAAGTGATGTTCCCGGCAGGAGCGGCTCGTTAAGCTGATGGAATCAATAGCGAAAGCGCTCGGAACGCGTAATCACTCTCCGAGCGGACCGAACCCGTCGAATTCCTGAACGAGAACGCGATGGGGGCCGTGCGTTTCCTCCACGAAATCGGGGCTGGTCGTCACTCCATATGCCACAAGCGCCTGTTTGTAGGCATTGTACTGCGTCTGATTACCAACCAGGATGCGGTCCTTGATCGCAGTGGGATATACGTAATACAATTTTCCTCTGTATCCGACGGTGGAAACTTTGCCCGCCGGCTGCGCGCTCACTCTTTGCTGCTGCTTGGGCGTAGTTACGGTGAACGGTCTAAACCCGGACTGCACGAGCAGCGTTTCTTTTTGAGCCGTTCCGCCGGGACCGACGGCAGTGGTCTGGCACGCCGTTCATCAGACCTAGCAAGAACATCGGGACGATGAGGCTGGTAAACGAAATTATTGTCTTCATAGTCTCTCTTCGTTTGTTCGTCTTCCGGTTTTAGCCGTTCAGCTATGCAACGTCCAAAGAAATTGTGGGCGAGAAGCGCCGATGGCCGGGTCGCACTCAGGACGATGCTTCTGATGTCGACGCCGATGAACCTGCGGCTGGCGGCACCGGAGTAGTTTTCGCTGCCGTTGCTTTGGCTGCTGCGACCTTCGCCGCCGCTTCCGCGGCAGCTTTCTTCTTCGCTTCGGCCGCGGCTGCTGCGTCCGCCAGATTTTTATCTACTGCTGCAGCTTCGACTGGATGAATCTTGTGATAGTATTCGTTCGATTTTGAAAGTTGCTCCCTTCGTAACAGCAGCGAATCGAAACGCTCGCGCTTACTCAGTTCAAAGTCCTTGTCCATCTTGATCGCTTCAAATGGACAGACCTCGACACAAATCTGACAACTCATGCAAACCGAGATATCGATGTCGAACACCTTCGGGTAGAACTGCGGCTTGCCCATGTAATCGGGCTTTTTGTCGTCGCTCTTAACGATGTAAATGCATTGAGGCGGACATTCCTTCTCGCAAATCTTGCATGCCACGCACCGCAATCCGGCCTGCGGATCGTTGTCGTAAATCAGAATCGGAAAATTGCGATAGTTCTCCGGCAACGGAGTCCGCTCCTCCGGATACTGCACTGTGATCAGCCGCTCCTTCTCGAAATAACTTCCGACAAAGTTTCGCGCAGTAACCGCCATTCCCTTGAGTATGCCAGTGCCAATCATCGCTTCCCGTGCGTTAAGTCGTTAACCGTTGAATCGTTAGATCGGCAATCCGTTTTAACACTGTAACCTTTGTAACTCTTTGACTCCTGCATCAGCGATCAACCTCGCCCATAACAATATCGACGCTGCCCAGGATTACCATGACATCCGCGACGGTGTGGCCGAGGCACATGTCTTCCAGAATCGTTAGATTGATGAAGCTTGGCGGGCGAACGCGGTAACGATATGGGTTTGGGCTGCCGTCGCTGAGCAAATAAAACCCGAGCTCACCTTTTGGCGCTTCAATGCGGCCGTACGCCTCTCCAACGGGCGGGCGAAAAGCGCGGACTTTGACTTTCGGATTCAGCACCGGTCCAGGTTGAATCTGCGCGAAGGCTTGTTGCAGGATCGAAACGCTCTCGTGCATCTCCAACGCGCGCATCATCAGCCGATCGTAAGTGTCTCCATGTTCACCCAACGGAATCCGGAATTTGAAACGCCGATAAAAACCGTAGCCATCGACCTTGCGGATGTCATAGTTCACACCGCACGCCCGCATCATTGGGCCGGTGATACCGGAGTTGATCGCCAGTTCCGCGGAAATCTTTCCGACATTTTGGGTGCGGCCGATGACGATTTCGTTGCCTAAAATCAGTTCCTCGAACTCGTCGAGAAATTCCGGGAAGCGATCGACAATCTGTTTCGCCCGGGCGAGCCACTCGTCGCTCGCGTCCAAGCGGCAGCCGCCGAAACGCATGTAGTCGCACATCATCCGTGAACCGGATAAGGACTCGAAAAGATCGAGAATTTTCTCGCGCTCGCGGAACGCGTACATGAGTGGCGTGCCCCACGCGCCCATGTCGCTCAACAAAAACCCGAGAAGCGACGCGTGATTTTGGAGCCGCGTGAGCTCGGCGAG
>QHRJ01000295.1 GCA_003220075.1 Verrucomicrobiota bacterium | reverse complement strand
TCGCAGGCCACGGCGGCGAGCCCGGATTGGACGGCCATTCCATAGCGGCCGGCGCGGGTCAGGCGCTCGCAAAGTGCCTCGAGCGCGTGGAGTCTGAGTTGTCGGAGATGCTCCCGTTTGAACTGAACCCAATCCTCGTACCAGTCGGGAAGCAGGTCGCCGGTTGAGGCAATCAGTTGCTGCGCTGACTCGAAATCGTTCGGTCCCACGGATCGGTCGTCGACGATTCGGGTGGCGAGCGAGATCACTTCTCGTACATCGACCTCGACCAATTCCGCCAGCCGGAGATGCTGACCGGCGGCGTCGATCATCTTTGGAGTCGATTGATGGGCTCGCCAGAGACTGGAACGCAGATTCGCGGTTGCACGCGCCTCGGGGGAATCGGGCCAAAGGTTGCCGGCAACATGAAGGCGTAGGAGCGGTCGCTCCTGAAATGCCAGGAACGCGAGGAGTCGCTGGGCACTAAGCGGAATGTCGACGTGGAGACCGCGGTTGGTTAGTTCGAAGCCGTTGAGCAGTGCCAGCCGAATCGGCCGGGCATCACCATCGTCTCCGTTCGGCTTTCGATGGTCGGGATGACGTTGTAAGCCAATTGCCACCGTAACTCCGAACCAACCACGTCTTGATGGGTGGTCCGCATCCTATGCAAAATGCACAAGCGCTTCAAGCCGCAAAACTACGGCGGGCAAAACTACGGACGCGCTAGCGGGGTGGCCAGACGTCGGCAGTCGTTAGGACCCAGGTGGCCAACACGGCGGCCAGCCCTAACAGGCGGTAATACATGCCCACTCCTTGTTGAGCCGGTGACGGCAGCGAATTCAAGCTACCACCGGTATGTATTCATGTCAATATAGTGCAAGGGGTAGAGTTTAATCCTGTAAAACCAAGGAGCCTTCCGTGAACTCAGTTGGAGAGCGGTTAAAGCAAGCCAGGACCGAGCG
>QHRJ01000080.1 GCA_003220075.1 Verrucomicrobiota bacterium | reverse complement strand
ACTTCGGCGGCATTTGAGAAACCCAGTGGCCCCCTTCTGGAATAGCATCACCCGCGAATAGCCACGCAAAAATTTGTGAGCACAAACCTGATCTCGAGCGGCACTAGTGCCCGCGAAAAAGTAAACCTGCGCACGCCTGATGTGATGGCGGCGGTGCAGGAACAAGTAGAATCACATTACCGTAGCGATGTGGTCGAGGGGGTTCGCCGCAACGGCGGCATCATTTCTGTCGGTGATGTGACCGTGCGGCTAGCCAAGCAATTTGGATTCTGCTACGGCGTCGAGCGCGCCATCGATCTCGCCTATGCCGCCCGCAAAGTTTTTCAGGACCGCCGCCTCTTCATTGTCGGCGAAATCATTCACAACCCGGAAGTGAACGAACAAATATCCTCGCTCGGCATCAAGAACCTGACCGGACGAAACAAACAGGCCGACATTTCCGAATTGCAGCCCGACGACGTTGTAATCCTGCCCGCCTTCGGGACGGAGCTATCCATTTTGCAACAAATAAAGGATCACGGCTGCCAGATTGTCGATACCACTTGCGGCGACGTCATGAGCGTGTGGAAACGGGTCCGCAAATATGCCAGCGAAAGCGTGACTTCGATTATTCACGGCAAGGCCGAACACGAAGAAACCAAGGCGACCAGCTCCCGCGCATTGGGCGACGGCAAAGGCCATTATGTTGTCGTGCTAACCCTGGCCGATACCGATTATGTTTGCGATTACATTCGGCACGGCGGCGATAAACAGGCGTTTCTGGACAAATTCCACGGCGCGCACTCCGCCGGGTTTGATCCCGATGTGCATTTGAAAACAGTCGGCGTGGCCAATCAAACGACGATGTTGCGTGGCGAGACCGAGGAAGTGCAGCGACGGGTGCGTCAGGCGATTGTCGATCGCGATGGTCCTGAAGAAGCGGCGAAGAATTTTCGGTTTTTCGATACCATCTGCGGCGCGACCCAGGAGCGACAGGATGCGTTGCGCGAATTGCTAAATGTTCCGATGGATTTGCTGTTGGTGGTGGGCGGTTACAACAGCTCGAATACCTCTCACCTTGCCGAAATGGGCGAAGAAAAATTGCCGACTTATTTTGTTTTGAATGCGTCGCGTCTGGTCTCGGCCACTGAGATCAAGCATTACGACCTGCATGAGAAGCGTGAAGTCGTTTCCCACTTCTGGTTGCCGCCCGGTCCCGTCGTCGTCGGAATTACCGCCGGCGCGTCTTGTCCCAATAACTTGATCGAGGAAACATTGATCAGATTGTTTGAGCTGCGCGGCATCTCGAGAGCGCGGTTGGAAACCGCCGCGTAAAACAGGCAAGCGATCACGCGGAATCGGCGCCGGTGAATCCTATGCCGATGTTCATAGAAAAGATTGTAAAATAGCTTCGCAACAAGTACTATTTCGTTCATGTTTTATCGAACAAGAGTTTTGGCCGCTATTTTCGTAGCAGGGACCGTGGTTTTTTCGGGAGTCGCATTCGGCCAATCCATCGAGGGCACCGTGCATGGTTCCGATGGCAAGGCGCTCAAGGATGCTGAGGTCCGGGTCGAGGGCAAAGACAAAAAGATCGTCGCAACGGCCAAGACCGACACTCGCGGTCATTATTCCTCCACCCGGCTGTCACCGGGCGTGTATAAGGTCAGCGTCGTCCTGCGCGGCGCAGTACAATCGAGCGTCAATGTGAAAACAGCGGCGAACAATTCGCGAATTGATTTTGAGCTGAAGCCCACAGCAGCCAAAAGGGTCAAACACTATGTCTGGGTCCCGGCGCCTACCGGAAGCCATATGGGAAGCGGTTGGGCCGAAGTCGATGATGGGGGAAACGCCGCGCCCGGAGCATCTAATATCCAGACGGCCAGCGGGGAGTTAGCGCGCGACATGATGCGCAGAAGTACCAATCCCAATACGAAACCGTGATGGGCGCTGCAATCTGTCTCGGAAGCAGAAATTGATCGTAATCCGCTTCGCGATGCGGGTCGGCGCATGAAGCTCGAAGCCGCGGCTTAAATGCAGCTTCATCTGGGGAGCACAGGCTGCCAGCCTGTCGTTTCCGGCAGCCTGCCGGAAACGTGTTTTGTGGTTGCGTTCGGCAAGCTGCCGAACCCTGCAGGCTAGCAGCCTGCGCTCCCCAGAGCAAACAAACCCCCCCGCGCAAATCGCACCTGACGTTCGAAATAGTTTTACATATGCGAGCAATCTGGAAAGGCAGCATCAGCTTCGGGTTAGTCAACATTCCCATTGGCCTCTACCCGGCGACTCGGAAGGAAGAGCTGAAGTTTCGGCTTTTGCGCGCGAAAGATTTGAGCCCAGTCAATTATAAGCGCGTAGCAGAGAAAGACGGCAAGGAAGTACCGTGGGATGAGATCGTCAAAGGCTACGAATACGAAAAAGGCAAATACATCGTCCTGAAGGATGAAGATTTTCAACGCGTCGATCTCGAGGCAACTCAGACCGTGGACATCCAGGATTTCGTCGATCAGGAAGAAATCGATCCGATATTCTTCTATAAACCTTATTATCTGGAGCCGCAAAAAGGCGGTGACAAAGCTTATGTTTTGCTGCGCGATACTCTGGAGAAGACCGGCAAGGTCGGGATCGCCAAGGTTGTAATCAAAACGCGACAATATCTCGCGGGAGTCAAAGCGGAAGACAGTGTGCTGGTTCTGGAGCTGATGCATTTCGCGGACGAACTGGTGGAAACAGACAAGCTCCACGTCCCAAAGAAACTCGAACCCGGGAAACGCGAACTCGATATGGCAAAAGCGCTCGTCGACAGCATGTCGTCGAAATGGGATCCGAAGAAATATCGCGATGATTACCGCGAGGCTTTGATGGAGGTGATCGAAGAGAAAGTTGAAGCGGGCGGGAAAGAAATCGAAGAAAAACCAAAACCGAAACCGCGGCCATCTACCAAAGTGATCGATCTCGTCTCGGTCCTGCAGGAGAGCTTGAATAAGACGCGAAAATCCCATCCCGCGCGCAAGAGTTCAGCCGCATCCCGCCAGAGAAAGGCCGCGTGATCATTCTGTAACGGCAGCCGTGTCGGCTGCACACGCGACATCACGGACTTTGTCGCTACGCGGTCTCGTTTTCTGGTATTGTAGCCGGGATCGCTGATCCCGGTCATCCCTGAACATTTCAGCTTTTCGGTATTTATTTCCCGATGATCTCGACGCCGTCCATTCTATCCTGCTGCCTCCTCCTTGCCGCAACGCTTCCCGCCTCTGAACCACAAACCGGAGTGGAAGGCGTAATTACAGTCGGTCCCGTGCACGGTGGACCAGCGAGAATCGGAGTTCCCGATTCGAGGCCATTAGCAAACGCGACATTCATCGCGCAAAACGAAAAAGGAATAGCGACATCCTTCACCACCGACGATCAGGGCTACTTTCGTCTTTCACTGGAACCGGGTCACTATACCGTCTCACTGAAGGACAAAAAAGGCGGAATCGGGCACTACGGCCCTTTCGAAGCCGATGTAGTTGTCGGGCAGATGACCAAGGTGGACTGGCGTTGCGACACCGGTATGCGATAGGGCGCGTCTAACTAATAGCTGATAACTATTACGCCCTCTGTTCAATCCGGAGCTTTACCAACTTCCGCACCAGAGCGGACGGCAACGGTTTATTGGCTGGAAAGCGGATCGTGCCCTTGCTGGTATCGTAGCCTTTCAGCTCCTCCTTAAGCGCTTTAACTGTAGAGCCAGGATAGAAAGCGCAGTGATTTGTCGCGGCACCATAAGCGACCAAAAATTTTCCATTCAGACGGAATGCTGGCACTTGATAACTGATGCATTCTTCCGCTTTCGGCGCTGCCGACTTAATTGCCTTGCGAAGTTTTTGCAATGCCGGTCGCTTGTCTTCCGTCACTGCAGCAAGATAATCATTGTGAGTCTTGGGCTTGTTTGCTTTCGCAGATGTCGCCTTACGTCTCGTCCCGGTTGTCTTTCGTTTCATATGATTAGTCCAGTTCGATTACAGCGAGGACAAAGCTCGCGCGTGTTGGACGACATCCAGGACACGCTGCGTCTTTAATCCGCTGGCGAAATCGGGCTGGATGCGTTTGTGAGTAGCAACGGCTTTTACAAAGTCGGCAATGGTGTGCACGAAGGAATGTTCGTAGCCGATAATATGGCCGGGCGGCCACCAATTTCCGACATACGGGTGATTCGATTGGGTAACCACGATTTCACGAAATCCGCGCGCCTGCTCGGGATCATTCGCATTGTAAAAATGCAGCCGGTTCATATCCTCGAGGTCGAAGGCGAGCGAACCGCGGCTGCCGTTGATTTCAAATGTGAGCTGATTCTTGCGGCCGGGAGCGAAGCGTGTCGCTTCCAGATTTAGGATGGCGCCGTTGCGGAATCTGCCGATGACGCTGACCGCATCATCGACGTCGACGCGGGCGAGCTGTCTATTTTTCGTCAACCGCTTTTTGACAAATGTTTGGCTCACCGCTGAAATGCCTGCAATTTCGCCCACAAGAAATCGCGCCAGATCGATAATGTGAGCGCCGATGTCGCCGAGCGCGCCCGAGCCGGCGACCTTCGATTGCAAGCGCCAGACCAGCGGAAAATTTTCATCGGCGATCCAATCCTGGGCGTAGCGAGCGCGAAAATGATAAACGCGGTCGCCGATTTCACCGGCATCGATTATTTGTTTGGCCAGGGCGACGGCCGGCACACGCCGGTAATTGTGACAAACCATGTTCGCGACCCGCGCGCGTTTCACCGCGTCAACCATCCGCTGCGCTTCGGCCACGTTTCGCGCCAGCGGTTTCTCGCAAAGTATCGCTTTGCGGGCACGCGCAGCTGCAGTCGCCATCTCCGCGTGTGAATCGTTAGGTGTGCAAATATCTACGATGTCGATCAACGGGTCGGCCAGGATCGCTTTCCAATCAGTCGCTGCCTTTTCCCAGCCCAGGATTTTCGCTGCACGACGGGTCCCGGCGCGATCGCGTCCACAAATTGTCGCCATCCGAATATTAGCGGGTAAGTCAAAAAAGCGCAGAGCTTGCCGCCACGCGTTGGAATGGGCGCGGCCCATGAATTTCGTTCCAATAAGTGCGACCGAAAGAGTGTGGCGTTTCGGCATATTGACTAATGTCTCATAGATTCGATTGCCTTTTGTGCGAATAGCATTGCGCACGCCTCACCCTCCCCTCTTCCCTCGCGGCGAGGGGAGAGGATTAAGGTGAGGGGTAAATCGATATTAACTAGAAAATGGCATCGCATTATGAGGCAGCTCGTCGGCATTCCAAAGTTCTAACGAAAGATATGCAAGCAACCGACTTCGAGCACGAGCGCTTCCTGCGCGGTCGTGTTCAACTGATCGCGCATTTCTTCCAGATGCCGAATTCGTTTCAAGACTGCCGCCGTCTTCAATTGCGCGGCGATTTTCTCTGTCGCCTCTGCGCAACGTTCGAGCAGGCGTCCCGCCTTCGCGACCTTCGCCCGCAATACATCGGCCCACCAGAGAAAGAGCGTCTCGATCAAACGACTGCGCCGTTCGCGATAGACGCTTTCCGTTAGCGCCTTGTAATAACCTTCACGCTCACCCAACCAACCCCCGTCAGTGGTATGACGGTAACGTGTTTCCTCGCGCTTCAAGGCCGCGGCGTGTTTCTCCCTGATCTGCTCGCGAATGGAATTGAGCAGACCTTGGATCCCTTGCGAAACCCGATAGGCCTTTTCGATGCCGCGCGATTCTTCCTCCGCCGTCGCGCACAGCAGCCGCAGCAACTCCATTTCCTGCGGCGACGGCGCGACCTCGGACGAAGTGCGCAAGGGCAAGCTTAAGCAACGCGAGACGATTGTCTCCGGCAACGCTTCGGGAAGAGCGGTGAGCAAAAGCAGAAGCGAATTCTGTGGCGGTTCCTCCAGGGTTTTTAGAAAGGCATTCGCCGCTTGCGTTTGCATTCGATCGGCATCACGAATGATCCCAATCTTCCTACGATTTCCGGCGGCGCACAGTTGCAGGGCGCGCTCAAGACTGCGGATTTGATCGACCACAATTCTGCGCGAGCGCGAGGCGGGTTCGGTCACAAAAACATCGGGCGCCTGCGCGCGCAGAACTTTCTCCGGCGTGGTCTTGTTCAAGGCCGCGGCTAGCCGGGCGGCAACGTCCGATTTCCCGCTCCCAGCTGGACCTGAAATAAGATAGGCATGAGCGAGCCGGTTTTTTTTGTGCGCGCGTTGCAAATATTCCAACGCGCTGTCTGCGGAGAAAGACATTCAGGATGTTTGAAGTTTGATATTTGGTGTTTGGTGTTTTCCGAGGTCAGGAAAGCGTTGAGCAAGTTCATTCCAGATTTGTTGCTCGATTGCCTCGATCGAGACTCGGCCATCGATCAGGACTACGCGTTTCGGTTCGTCCTCGGCTAGCTCTCGATAGGCGCGGATCACGCGCTCGTGAAATTCATCAGACTCTTCCTCCATGCGATCGCGAATTTTTTTTCGATGGCCGAGACGCGATTGCGCGGTGGCCCGATCAATGTCGAGCACGAAAGTAAGGTCGGGAATGGAATCGCCAATGGCAAAGGCGTTCAGGTTTTTCACCAGCCAAGGATCGAGATGCCGCGCCACACCTTGGTAAACCGTGGTTGAATCAAAAAAACGATCGCAAATCACCCATTCTCCGCGCTGCAGTGCCGGCTGAATTTCTTCGCGCACGAGTTGGCTGCGGCTCGCTTCGAAAAGGAGCAATTCGGTTTCCGGCGTCATGGCGTGATTCTCTTCAGAATGCTGGAGCAAATGCCGAATGGCTTCGCCAATCGCGGTGCCGCCGGGCTCTCGAAAAACCGCCGCTGCGATTCCGGACTTTTCCAGCCGGGCGGCGAGGCGTTTCACCTGGGTCGATTTTCCGCAGCCCTCGGAGCCTTCGAACGTGATCAGCGGCATGGCCACGATTTTGCGGCAAAGGAGAGCCATTGTCGAACGCCCCATTTTCGCCTTGTTCGGCTGGCGTCAGAGGAGGAAGTTTGAGGCCATGACGGAGGCCGTGGCCGCGGATTTCCTGCCAATGTTGGCGGCGGAAACCCCGAGGCGTTCATTTATAGTTTCGTTGCATGATGTTGCGCCCTGCACACACAAGGCGTCGGCCAGGATTATCGAGGAGCTGAAGCGTGCCGGCGTTCGGACCACTTCGCTTTTGGTTGTGCCGAATTATCATCGGCAAGGGAGCGCAGTCGAGGACAAGAATTTTGTTTCATGGTTGCGCGATCTCGAGGCGCGCGGACATGAGATTGTGATTCACGGTTATTTTCATGAACGTCCACGGCGCGCGGACGAACGGATCAGCGAAAAATTCATGACCCGATTTTACACCCAGGACGAAGGCGAATTTTTTGATCTGAATTACGACGAAGCGTTCGCGCGAATTACCAAAGCGCGCGATGAATTCAAAGCCGCGCGCCTATCGCCGATTGGATTTGTGGCGCCGGCCTGGCTGCTTAACGACGCGGGCGAGCGCGCGGCGCGTGATGCCGGAATGCAATACACCACTCGGATCGACAGCGTCCTTGATCTTCTGACCGGCGAACGCGAAGTAACGCGCTCCCTGGTTTACAGCACGCATTCGAAATGGCGTCGCACCGTCAGCCTGGGGTGGAATGCCGCGCTCTCGCGCAGTCTCGAAATGCGCGAGCTGGCGCGCTTGAGTATTCATCCCCCGGATTTCGAGGCTGCGAAAATCTGGAGCCAAATTCTTCGGCTCATCCAACGCTTCGCCCGCACCCGTAATGCGACGACCTATCGCGATTGGATTGGGAGGCAGCGAACAAATCGAAAAGCGGTATGAGTCGGTGCGATCTTCACATTCACTCTAAGTTCAGTGCGCGTTCGGAAGAATGGCTATTCCGGCGGTTCGATTTTCCTGACAGCTGCACCGAGCCGGTCGATCTTTATACGCAATTACGTGAGCGCGGGATGGATTTTGTCACCATCACGGACCACGACTGTATTGACGGTTGTCTAGCGATTGCTGACAAACCGCAGACTTTTATTAGTGAACAGATTACTTCTTATTTTCCTCAAGATCCGTGTAAAATTCATGTGCTGGTCTGGGGGATTGCTCCAGCGCAACACCAAGATATCTCGGTCTTTCGTAGCAACATTTTCGAGCTGCAGAAATATCTGGCGGAAAATCGAATTGCGCATGCCATTGCCCACCCGCTCTATAGCGTCAACGGCAAGCTCACCTCCGCGCATCTGGAACGGCTGATCCTTCTCTTCAAACATTTTGAAGGCATCAATGGCTTGCGCGATTCCCTGCTCAGCGATCTCGGGACCAAACTGCTGCGCGAACTCACGCCGGCAAAAATTAACGAGTTCGCCAATCGCCATGATCTCGCTCCGACTCACCCCGAGCCGTGGAAAAAAATTCTCGTTGCCGGCTCCGATGATCACGGTGGAAAATTCTTCGCTTCCGCTTTCACTGAAACGCCTAAGGCAAAAACGTCGGCAGAATTTCTCGCTCATGTCAGGGTGGGCCGTTGTCAGCCCAAAGGTCGCGCCGGAACTCCCCTCGCCCTTTCGCACGGATTTTACAACACGCTCTCCGGTTTTATTCAGGGGCGTTTCCACGAAAAACTGGGACCGAGCGCGGCGTTGCTCGAGCAAATGTTCTCGCGCTTCATGGAAGGGCGAGATCCGACGCAATTCACTCTGCGTGAGAAAGCCACGTTCGTTGCGCAAGGTGTGCTTTCCGGAAAGATTTTCGAGCTAGCCAAGCCGGCCAATGTCTCACTTTGGAACGAGCTCTCGCGCTATTTCGCCCGGCCTGAAGTGAAAGAGAAAATTGCGCGCGAAGTCGAAGTGGTCGCCGAACCGGAACGCCGCGCTTTTCTCCTCGCCAATATTGTGTCGGAGCAATTGGCGTTTCGTTTTTTTCAACGGTTCATGCAGCAAATAACGGGAGGAAATCTGGTCGAGGGCATGCAAGCGCTCACCGCCATCGCACCGCTTCTCATTGTTCTCGCCCCCTACATCTATGCGTTTCACAGTCAGGCGCCCTCACGCAAATGGTTGCGGGAAATTTTTCAGGAAATGACCGGCATCATTCCGGAGAATTTGCGCAACACTAAACGCGCCTGGTTTACCGACACCCTTGAAGACGTGAACGGCGTCGCCACTACCATTCGCAAAATGACGGCAGCAGCGAAGAACGCGGGCGCCGATCTCACTGTCGTGACGTCGCGCAGCGAGATTCACATCGCCGATATTCCGATCAAAAATTTCAAACCGATCGGCGAATTCGAGTTGCCTGAATATGAGCTGCAAAAACTTAGCTTCCCGCCAATCCTGCGCATGCTCGATTACATTCAGCGCGAGGGATTCACTGAAATCATTATCAGCACGCCGGGACCGATCGGGTTGACCGCATTGGCAGCGGCGAAAATGTTGAACCTGCAAACGAGCGGCATTTATCACACGGACTTTCCGCAATACATCCGCATTCTGACCGACGATAGTTTTCTTGAAAGTATGGCCTGGCATTACATGCATTGGTTCTATGGCCAACTCGACAGCGTCTTCGTCAACTCGGAGGAATATCGACGAAGCTGGATTGTGCGCGGATTTGCCGCGGAAAAATTAAAAATTCTACCGCGTGGTCTGGATACGACGTTATTCAGTCCAGAACATCGCGATCCGGCTTTTTGGGAAAAGTTCGGTGAACTCAACGGCGCGGTTCACTTGCTTTACGTCGGCCGCATTTCGAAAGAGAAAGACCTCGATGTTCTGGCGCAAGCTTACCGGCAACTGCGCAACGAAGGACTTCCCATTCAACTCTATCTCGTCGGCGACGGTCCCTATTTGCAGGCATTAAACAAGGCGCTGCCCGAGGCAGTCTTCACCGGTTATTTGCGCGGCAAAGAAC
>QHRJ01000284.1 GCA_003220075.1 Verrucomicrobiota bacterium | reverse complement strand
GCATCGCGATGCAGGCACCGGATGTCGATCCCTTCATGGAATCGGGTGTAGACCAGACCCTGCGCCGTCGGCACCGGATTGCGCACAAATCCGTAACGGCCGCCTTCCCAAGGGGTCGATTTTTCGCCGTGAAAATCGCGCTCAATGTATTGATAAAAGTCCGGACCACCCCCGCGAAAAAGCGCGTCGTTATCGGTCGGCAGGCTGATTTCGATTTTCGGGTTTTGTGCGAGCAACGAAGTTGAAAGCACGATTACAGCCAGCACGATCGCCAGCACCCGCCACGTCATTTGCGTTTTTTCGCGTCTATCTGCCGCCACGTTTTTTGCATCGAAGCGATGTCGGCAGCAGTTAAGCCGGACGCAATAAAAATCTGGCCATCGGAAACGCGTCGATCGACCAAGAACTCGGTGATAATCCTTCCGTTAATGAAAACCAACAAAGTACCACCGCGGCGCTCGACGCTAAGAGTATCGAGAGCGAGTCGGCCATGATCGTCGAGTTGCAGCAAAGCGCCGAAACTCCCATCGCTCGCCGCGTAAGACCGGAAGGCGGAGACGTCATGCTCGGAAATTGCGGGTATTTTTTCGATAAAAATGTTTTTGCCGGAAATCGGCGTGGTCACGGGAGTGGCAAAAACGCTTCCATCGTTTTCATTTCCCTGCGCGTGCACCCGCACCGTGCAATGTTTCGATTTGGCTGATGCGAACGGTGTCGCCAGAATCAATAATAATCCCGTCGCCAACACGCGAGTCATGCGCGATTGATAAAGGGTTTGACACGTTTTGCAACGTTTGCTGAAACACCCGCACATGAAATGGGTCCTCGGGATAATGATCGCGTTCCTTGCGCTGTCGAACGCAACCGCGCAGGCGCCTTCGCCGGCGGAGCGAAGTTTCTTCAACCGCATGCTGCATCCCTTTGGTTCTTCGAAAAAGAAAACCCCGAAATATCAGGATGCACGTTTGCGCGGTTTGCTGCTGGAAGTGCAGGTCCTGACGGAACCGATCCGGCTTTCAGAAGTGCGCCAGCTACGCGTCCAGGCGAAGTTGAGCAATCTTGGCGGTTTTCCGGTCTCGCTTGATTTCCCGACTTCACAACGAATCGATATTCAATTACTTAATCCTGCCGGCGAAGTGCTGACCCGATGGTCTGAGAACCGCGCTTTTACTGAGGAAATCGCCAATCTCACGATCAATCCACGCGAAGACGTTGTTTACAACGAAACGATCGCCACCCGCGAATTGCAGCCCGGACGGGTTTATAGTGTCGAAGTTTTCTTCCCCAAATATCCGGAACTACGCTCACGGCAGAAGTTCATGACCGCGCCGTGAAGGGTGGAGTAATGGAGTAGTGGAGCAATGAATTGAACAACACTCCATCACTCCAACATTCCAATACTCCAGTACTTTTCTCCGATTACCACAGTCACCCGCAGGGCCACCGGGTCCAGCGTTACACTCAGGCGCTCCTGCAGCCGTGGATCGATTCGGCGCGGGCCAAAGGGATCATCGATATCGCCTTCACCGATCACGATCGTTATCATGCCGGCGTCGATTTCGATGAACTTGATCGTCTGCGCGAAAAAAATCCTGACGTGAAAATTCGCGCCGGGATCGAGCTCGATAACGATCCGGAGACGAGTGCCGCCGGAAGAAAATGGATCGAGCAAAATTGGGAGCGACTCGATTTCGTCCTCGGTTCCGTTCACTACCTCAGCCGGGCTGGTCAGATGTTCGATAGCATACCCGATGGCGCGCAACAATTCACCGGGCACGACATCGATGAACTTTACGCCGATTATTTTCGGCGCGTCCGGGAAATGGCGGCGAGCGGCCTAATCGATTGCCTCGCGCACCTGGATTTAGTGAAAATCCACGGGCACCGTCCGCGCGCGCCGCTGACTGAGTTCGTTGAAGAAACGCTGGAACTGATTCGCGCACGCAATCTCGCCATCGAATTATCAACCGCCGGCTGGCGGAAGCCGGTGAACGAGCTTTATCCGTCAGATGAGATTATTGCGTTGGCGATCGAGAAAAAGACCCCGTTCATCGTCGCGTCGGATGCGCATTCATGGGCGCAGCTAGGGGAAAATTACGAACGGCTCGCGCAGAAGATGACTGCGCTCGGCATTCGCGAAGTGTGCGTTTACGAAAAACATCGACGCATCGCGCAGCGGTTGTAGCTATGGAACACGGGCCTCTGGCCGTTGCGCCCAGCGGACATTTTGTCCGCTGATTCTCCTTGTTGTACAGGGATCGGAGTAACAACGCAGCGGAGTGGAGCTCCGCTGAGCGCACAGACTAAAAGTCTGTGTTCCTATAAACCCAGCCCCGCCACACCCATTCCGCCTGTAATCTTTGACATCTCCGAGCTGGCGATCGCTTTTCCCTGTTCGATCGCCTGCTTGACCCCACTCAGCACTGCGTCTTCGAGAAATTCCACATCCTCGGGATCGACAATCTCCTTCGCGATCTTGATTGAAATCACGTCACCGGCGCCATTGGCAACAACCGTAATTTTTCCGCCGGCGGCCTGCACTTCGACCGTCTTCTCCGCTAACTCCGTCTGCGCCTGTGCCATTTTCTCCTGCATCTTTTGCGCCTGTTTCATCAACTTGTTGAGATTCATCGCGTGCTCCTGGCTTAAGTTTTGATTTCGCCCTTAAACATCTCCAGCGCTTCGCGCACAATCGGTGGCGCGTCCTTCGACTTTGCGGCAGGCGCTTTCGCCGGTGGCGCGGGAGGATAAATGTTCCATCACCATTCGTTGATCGTTGGGAAAACCTAGCTCGAAATTCCGTCCGCTCACACCAAGGGGGTGCGCCTCTTCAATCCAGCTTTTGATAAACGGACGGCGCGTTTTAATTTGGGCCACGACCTTGCCCCAAATCTCGTTAACATCGGTCGTTGGAGCTGGATCATTCGCGAGCGATTTTGTGATCGTCGGTTCTCGAGCGCGCGCCACGTCGGCTTTTTTTGAGCCGGGGCTGCGGCCGGCAACCGCGGCTACAGGGTTCCCGTCGCGCAATGCATTTAAATTGTCGATCACCTCATCGAGCGTCGTCTGGTCGAGCGTTTGGATCGCCCGAATGACCGCAACTTCGAAATGCAGCTTTTTATTCGGCGCCCATTTCATCCGCCCTTCGGCCGCGGCGAATTGATCGATTATTTCCAGTACTCGATCGGTTTCCAGCAGCGGGGCTTGCTCGGCAAAGGCGGCGCGAGTTTCAGTGCTGGCTTCGTCACTGAGCGCGTCCGGTTTCACTTTGAAAACGAGGAGATCGCGCAGGTACGCAATTGTGTCCGACATCAATTTCATCATGTCTTTGCCGGCCTCGCATTGCTCATGCAGCAACGCCAGCGCGTCTGCGGTTTCGCCGCGCAGAATCCTGCCGACAAAATCCGCCACCATCTGTTGGCTGGTGAATCCGAAAACATTCAACACATCGGCTTCCTCGATTTTTTCTCCGCAGAACGCCACCAGTTGATCGAGCATCGATTCCGCGTCGCGCATCCCGCCTTCCGCTCCACGCGCGATGGCGTGTGCCGCCGCCGCCGACAGCGTTAACTTCTCCTTCGTCGCGATCGATTGCAGCTGTTGCGCGATCAAATTGGTAGCAATCCGATGCAGATCGAACCGCTGGCATCGGCTCAAAATCGTAATCGGCAATTTTTCCGGCTCGGTCGTGGCCAGACAAAAAATGACGTGTTTGGGCGGTTCTTCCAGCGTCTTCAGCAACGCGTTGGCCGCCTCCTTTGTCAGCATGTGCACCTCGTCGATGATGTAAATTTTGAAGCGCCCCTTCGCCGGCGCGTAACGGACGTTGTCGCGCAGCTCCCGAACGTCATCGATCCCACGATTGCTCGCTGCGTCCAGCTCAATGACATCGAGGCTGTTTCCGCCAGCGATCTCCCGACAATTATCGCATTTGCCACACGGCGCCACTGTCGGCCCGTGCCTGCAATTGAGCGCTTTCGCCAGGATGCGGGCGGTTGAAGTTTTCCCGGTCCCGCGCGGCCCGACAAAAAGATATGCATGGGCCAGGCGATTTTGTTCGACCGCATTCTTGAGCGTGCGGGTAACGTGTGTCTGCCCGACGATATCGTCGAATGTCTGGGGCCGGTATTTGCGGGCGAAAACCTCGTAGCTCACCCGAAAACTTTAGCGTTTCTAGCATCGCGCGAAAGATGAAAGTCTGTCATTATCGCGACCATGAAGCGTTTTCGCCTGTTCATCGCTCTCCCGCTCTTCGCTGTCACGATGAGCGCGCAGTCCCCAACCCCCTCGGACGGACGTGACGTCAAGTTCGAGGATCCGTTGCTGGATAAACTGGTCGGCCAT
>QHRJ01000283.1 GCA_003220075.1 Verrucomicrobiota bacterium | reverse complement strand
CCAACGACGATGCCCTGCCAGTAGATCGGTTCAACGTCTCCCTCAAGGCTTCGCTGCATACATCGCGTGAATAAGAGATCAATGGCGTGCGCCTTGGCAGCCTCGGCTTGCGCAGCGAAGTCAGGATCATTCTTGAGGTGATAACCTACTGTCGAATGGCCGACACGCGCGTTTCGACAGGCCATCACTTTGGACCCGCTCATGGCGTAGTTGCAAAGCCAACGGCCGCGCCAGGCGACTGCAACGCGCGCGCGCACGAACACAGGCTTAAACCCGATACGGCAAAGCGGGCGATCGAAGTGGCAGACTGGTTCGCAGCGCAGCAACTTGAAATACTTTCCGCCAGCAGAGACAAAGCGCGACGGCAGATTTGGGATGAGGTGCTGGCCCTGCTCGCGGATAAGCCGGAAGGCATCCGCGCGAGCGACGTTTACCGAGCGCGCATCGTCCGCAATGCCGACGAAGCACACACACTGCTTGCTGCAATGGAAGCAGCGGGCGTACTAAGCGGGCGCGATGAGCAGCCCGAACGCGGCGGGCACATCACGCGGATTTTCACGGGCGCGAAGAAGTGAAAAAGCAGTCTTTATGCTTTGCAACTCGTGTAACTCGTGCAACTCGCCGGAATTCGGAATCGTCTTGCACCTTTTGCACGAGTCACACGCTACCGAAAACGCAGGAAGCGCGACTAATGCCGAAGTTGCCGCATCGCGCGCTCGCCGCACTGTTGGCTCAATTATGAGTAAAAGTAGCCGTCTCCGTGATGGGTCCGCCCATTGTGATTGAAGCCGGATTGTTCGAGCCAGAGTAAGAACCTGTTCCGCTCCCATTCCAATTAGTGAAGCTAAAGCCGCTAGCCGGCATGGCACTGATCGAAATAGCTGTTCCGCCATTTTTCCACCCACTCATGGGACTCACCGTGCCACCGGTTCCATGGGTCATTGTCAGGTGATATTGGGTCTTGAACGTCGCTGTGTACGTCTTGTTCGTAGTCGGCGCAACAGTGTGCGAAATCGCGCCGCTATCGCTCCAATTCAGCCACACGTGTCGAACGCCTGCGCCACCGTTCTGCGGAGAAGTTGTCCCAATGGTGTGAGTCGAACCGGACGCCCAGGAAAACGTCTGAGTGGAACTATGCGTAGCGCCATCAACAATGAACGCGAGGCCTGCGGGATTTGTTCGGACAGTCACCTGAACCGTAAGTGTGGGTGTGGGTGTAGCTGTGGCTTTAGGCGTAGGGCTGGGGGTTGGCGTGAATCCGGGCGTCGCGGTTGGTGTAGGCGTGGCCGTGCCTCCGCTTTGTACCTCAAAAGAGCCCTTGTCTATGCGACCGTCCACGATGCGTAAAAACCCCGGCCCGCGCTGATCGAAAGAAGGCGGCGGCGTAAAGCTCGGATCGCCGGCATCGATGGCTGGACTGCCAGGCAGCAACGCATGCGTCAACGTATGCCCGCCGTTATTCTGCAATGGTCCAAGCTTCGGATCGGTGCGGATCTGGTCGCCGGGGCCAGTCAAAATGCCGAAAGCGTCGTCGCTACTGAGATTGTAGCCAAGTGACATGACTACGCCGCTGCTATTGTTATAGATATTGGCACTTGCGGGGCCTTCATTCAGAATCGTGTTTCCGATCTGAAAGTTGTTAAGGTTTACAACGCCGCCTGCGAGAAACATAGACGTGTTATTGGTAATCGTGCTATTAGTGATAACCAGTGTCCCGGTATTGAATACCGCGCCGGCAATCTGTGAAGTGTTATCGCTGAAAGTGCTGTTGATGATCGTCAGTGTGACAGGATTGTAGACGCCGGCACCCTCGGTGGTGGCCGTATTACCGCTAATTGTGCTGTTAACGATATTCAATGTACCGCCATTGTAGACGCCGCCACCGAAATCCGCGGTGTTGCCGCTGAGAGCGCTGTTGATAATGGTCAATGTCCCGACGCCGCCGTTAAAGATGCCACCACCGGATCTACCGTGAGCATTTCTGATGGCGAGGTCGGAAATTGTAACAGGTCCCATCGACATGACCTGGAACACGGTACCTGCGGCGTTACCGTCAACAGCCAGCAGGTCAGCGCCAGGACCGTTTATTGTCACGCTGTTGTTCACCAGCAATTCCCCGCTAGTGAGTGTAATCACGCCAGTGATACCGGTGGCATCAATCGTATCGCCAACATTTGCATTCACGAGCGCCTGCCGTAATGAGCCGGGACCGTTGTCGTTCGTGTTAGTTACTGTGAGGATGCTCGCTTGCACGGAGATGCTCACAGCACAGACTAAGCTAAAACAAATTGTAGCAGCTTTAATATTCATAATGATGTTATACGCTAAGAACTGCACGAAGTGCAAGCTCTTGACAGTAACATGGTTGTTACTTCCAAGATTCGACGGCCCCGTCATTGCAGATCGTCTTATTATCGGTCACCACGCATAGCCGCAGATGCACCAGGCACGCTCAAACTCAGCACTACAACGCACGCTAAGAAAGGTATGTGTTGTATTTTCATAGCTAGTTTCAGGTTTCTGCTGATGGGACACCGCAACGGCGGCTAGAGTTGCTCACAAAATCAGCTGCAAGAGTAACGCGGTTGTTACGTTTGCGGATTGTTGGAGCGCGTACTCAATGCTTTATGGGTATCAATAGTGCTGAACCACG
>QHRJ01000282.1 GCA_003220075.1 Verrucomicrobiota bacterium | reverse complement strand
CAGATTCTGCGCGGCTCGCCAGCCGACTTGAGCCTGCGCGAAAATGAAGAAAGCGAGGATGCCGAGCCAAATCGAGCGCGACGCGATCGCCCAAAGCGCAAATAGAATCGCTCCTGCGAACCCAAGTATGCTCGCAGCTTTCAAACTGCGGATCGGTCCAAATTTGAGCCAGAGTAGCCCCCGCACAATTTGACCGCCATCAAGCGGATAAACAGGTATCAAATTAAAAAATAATAAAGCACCATTAATGAAGCAGATGGTCAGAACAAAATGGTAGAAATCTGGATGAAGCGTTTTCCAGTGGAGGTCTATGACCAAAAAGGAGAAGAAGGTGAACAACGGAAACAACACTACGTTGACGAGCGGGCCGGCTGCGATACTCCACAGGTAAGCGCCGGGCCGGGGTGGAGGTTTCACAAAGGCAATGCCGCCGAGCGGCCACAGCACAATCGTGTCGGCCTGCCCGCCGGTTTGCCGGCAGGCAAACGCATGACCAAATTCGTGCAGCAACACAACACCAAACAAGGCCAGATATTCGAATGCTGCCCAGATTGGATTGTGATACCGCTGCGCGAACCGTGTCACTTCAAGCGCAGCGACAATGAACCAGGTGAAGTGCAGATAGACGCGTATTCCGGCCAAACGAAATATTGGCAAGGCCCCTTTCACTGGGAGCGAAGAATTGGCCGCTCAAACATCAACAATGGAGCGAGCATAAAGGCCGTTAATTGCTACTGCGGCGATGATCGTGATTCTCGATTAAGAACAAGAGCACGAGCTAGAATGAAAGACGCCGCGGAGGAGTAATGATCACTGATCACCAATCACTGCTCACTGGTTCGCTCCGGCGTGATCCACAAACGCATCGGGATCATGGATGATTCGACGAAGCCATGACGTCTGAAAAATTCCTGCGCGACGTTTTCGGGGCGGTCAGTCAACAGAGTTATCCGCAAGAAATTTTTCTTCTTCGCGAAATCGATGGCGTAGTTGAGAAGCTTTGCTCCGTAGCCGTGGCCCTGGTATTGCTTATGCACCACGAGGTCCTCGAGGAGCATAACGAAACCGCCTTCGGCCGTACTAATCGTAAACAGCAGATTGATCATGCCCACGATCGCGCCGTCGCGACGCAGCACGAAAACGCGCCCGCGACTGGGCTGTTCGAAAATGAGGCGCAACCCACGGAGCTGTTTGTCCTTGTCAGGTCGGAAGTCGCTTTCTTGAGCAAACAATTCGCCCAGCAACACCGACAATTCGTCCAAATCGGCTTCGGTTGCCGGTTCGATTACGATGTTTTCGCTCATCCGTTCGGTTGTTTATCCCAAAAAATCGGTGTCCTGGCAATCGGAAGATCGAGCGCCCGAGCGCGCCACGCAATTGACAATGCCGTACTCACTCCTACTGTAACCGCTCTTAAAATCGCGTCGCGATCTGTTTCGGTTTTATGAAACGCACTTACCAGCCATCCAAGCGAACGCGGAAGCGTCAGCACGGTTTTCGTGCCCGAATGCGAACCAAAGGCGGGCGCGCGATCCTCGCACGACGCCGACAGCGGGGCCGCAAGCGACTGCTTCCGAAAGGCGTTGAGAGGCATTACGTTCGTCATACGCAAGCTTGATTTTCGAAATTCGAAAATTCGAGAGTGGCGATTGTTTCGGATTTCGATATTCGGGTTTCGGATTCATCTCGTGAATCTCTTTTTTAAGCGTGAGATCCGGGGAGTTACTCGTTTTCGCCGGCAAAAATTCGGTGCGGGAATCGCAAATAGATCGCTCGGGAGCTGCGCGATGAAATCGTGTTGATGCGATCATGAAGCTGTACAACCAAGTGATTCGAGTCGTTTACCCCCGAGGTGGCGGGCGAATCGTGCTTCGCACGGACGACGATTGGAACATGGATGTCGAAGCTGTTACCCGACCTGGCAGCACAACGAAATTTCAGATCGAGACCGAGCGGCCATATTTCTATTTCAAGCCGGTGCTGCTCGGTGACGGCACGACCATGTAGTCGCGGGGAGAAAATTATCTCGCTGTCGCAACGTCGGGAGCCGCGCTCGAGGTTTATCCATTCTTTCGCGAAGATACGCAGTGCAGCGTGTGCGAGTTGATGGCGCCGCCGGCTAGTCCTTCAGGTGGTGAGCATCGCTTCCGCGTTTTTCTACCGCCCGGTTACCACGAGAACACGCTCAAGCGGTATCCGGTGCTCTACATGCACGATGGCCACAACCTGTTCTTCAAAGAGGAAGCCTTCGCAGGAAACACATGGAGAACGGACGAGGTGCTCAACATGCTGGATAAGATGAACGCGATCGAGGAAGCGATCGTTGTCGGCATTTTTCCTAGCGATCGAATGACGGATTACATCATGCCCGGATATGAGAACCACGGCCGGTTTCTTGTCGAAATGCTCAAGCCGCTAATCGAGGGAAAATATCGCACGCTCAATGGGCCAGTGAATACCGCCGCCATGGGATCATCTCTCGGTGGCGTCGTATCGTTCTATCTCGACTGGCAATGGCGGGAGGTCTTTGGCAAAGTTGCCCGCCTATCTAGCACATTTACCTATCGAGACGATCTACTGCAGCGCGTTTCCAAAGAGCCAAAGAGAAGAATCCATATTTATCTCGATAGC